>JBKJUC010000154.1:0-8088 GCA_046590325.1 Burkholderiales bacterium
AACGACCCGGCTAACGCGCCGCCCGCTTTCGGGCGGTCGCCGTTGAGCCGGTGGTTAGACGTGACTTCTTCTCATGCAGGCGACCCGACACATACTTATGAAGGACGCTGGCAATAAGCGTCTGGTAGGGAACACCCTCCTCATAGGCTCGAGCCTGGATGTCCATGAGATCGGCCGCAGAAAGACGAATATTTACGCGTCTGCTCTTAACAAAAGTTGCACGCGCCGCCTCGCGAAACCCAGCGAGTTGTGCCTTGGTTGGACGCACGGAAACCAATGCGCCATTTTCGTAGGCGCCCAACATTTCGCGTTCGTAACGGTCAAGTTTCTTCATCTGGATCATCCATTCCTAAATAGTCACGTGTCGCTTTCCGGCTCGCAATAATGGTCTTCAAGAAATAATGGTCCTCTCCCTCGACCGAGGGAACAAGGAAAACATACGCTCGATACGCCACGACCAGCACCAACTGTCCCGGATATCGCCGTTGGTTCCGATGAACAAGAATGTCCTTTAGACCCCCATCCTCTACCGCCAGAATGATCTCCTCAAACGAGATGCCACGCCCCGTCTTCAGGCGTTCGTTCTTGTCGGGGTCCCAGCGGAACGGCTTCACATAACCAGTGTAGCTGGCTGTGTGCCTTTTGTCATCAGTAGCGCGAGTAGCGGCCGGTCACATCTAACGTCCCGGTTATGGCGCGCTGAAGAAAGCGCGGAGCGCGTTCACGTACGCGTCGGTCAACAACCGGCTGTTAGGCATGCGAACTTTCCTTAGGCATTTTGCATCGCTCATCAGCGGGCGGGCGCGCTCGATCCGGGAGGAATAGCGATCCGCGCTGGGATATCAACGGGAGGCGTCCCGATCACCCCGGGCGGCGATGATGCCGGTCGCCCTGTCGCGCGCTCGAGCCTTCCCTTCTGGCCGGAAAAGCCGCTTTCCGCATTGGCCGCGTCGAAAGCTTCGACTTCCTCTCGCAGCGCATCCCACAATAGTTCCGCGTTTTGGACGTCCGCGTCCCAGTCGCAGCTGAACCAGTCGATCGGCAAGCCAATCTTCTGGCGCCAGGCGTTGTTGTCGCCTTTTGAAAAGCGACGCATCGTGATAGTCGCCTCGGACATTGGTTTGAGCGGCGTGCCAACGAACGGAACCTGGTAAATGGCCTGATGCACTGACGCGAGCCCGTCGGGCCTGTAGAAAGTGTAGTCCGGGTGATAAGCGATGAGGTTGGCGCCGAAGCGGTCGAGGCTCATCGAACGGCGGCCCGACCATGTCCACTGCGGGATGCGAAAGCGCCCTTCGTAGTCGGTACGGACTGCCGTGCAATATAGCTGCCGGTGGTGCCCGTGGCCGAAGAGCGAGCCACCGTCCCCACCGATGTTGGCTATCACGATCGCTCCGGCAATCGGGCGCCCGCTGTCTGCGTCGACTACCTGGCCCCTGATCTCGGGACTCTCCGGGACCACAGCGAATGCCGATCCCGTGGTGAACACCAGGGCGAGCGCGGTGCTCTTCCAAGCCTGCCGTCGCACGGCAGCTTCATTGATCCGGCTCGTCGCACGGTGTACACGCATGCCTAACGACGAGCGTCACCGGGCGCCGGCGCGCGCCGCGCGACGGGTACCGAGCAGCGACGCTGCTCGGCGCTCCGGTGCACGCTGCGGTTAGGCCACACTTGATGCGTCTCCAGACTGACTTTGAAGTGCACGCACTTCGACCACGACTTCTTCAAGGGCCACGCCAAACGAAGAGAAGGGACAGATTGCCAAAGTCTTATTTGTTCGATACCAAGCACTCTGCACGCCGATCACGCCGTACACCCACTGCTCGCCCACCTTTTTGAGTGCGAACACAGGCCCCCCACTCATGCCGTCTGCATCCTTGAAGAACTGCTCGGAACCATCAATTGGCTTTGCATAGAACTGATTCTGCGCCTTTTCTCCAGCAAGAACGGGCTCATCGGCCGGAATCAATGGTGACATGACTACTCGAGCAGTGATAACAGTCTTCTCATCGTAGGCAACGGTTTCCGACGGGATACCCACGAGCACCCAATGGTCGTGCTCGGTCAAATGGTCGCTCCAAGCGTTCCTCGCGATTGCACTAACTCCGCCTGCTACGAGCTGACGACGGTAGAAGTCGCCAAGATGGACAGCAGCGTAGTCCAATCCCGTTCTCGCGTCGTTGAGCACAAGCCACGTTTCTACGTCAAAGTCATAGGGCACTGCCTTGCCGTTGAACCGATTGCCGGCTGTCTGGTCATCGAACCGCCAAACGTCGAACGATGATCCCGATGCGAGTGCGCTGCGGATGTCACGAAGGATGTGGCCCGCCGTGACGTAGAACCACTCGCCCGAAACATCAACGACGAATCCCGAGAACACCAGGGTCTTTTCAGGCGAATCTGCAGGCGGGTGCTGAACACATGAGAGCGTTACAAAGTGTTTGCCTACCGTCTGGACGACGCGACGTGTGAGGTCTGCCAATTGAGGTCAACGTCCGCGTTGAACGGCACGAGCGAACGCGCGAAGCGCGGCTCGCGCGCGTCCGTTTTCGAACGCGTTGTTAGGCCGCTTATGGACCTGTGCCGAGTATCGTTTCAACATGTGTCTTGTATCGAGACTGGAGATCGAAGGTTCCAGCATCTAATTTCCCCAGGAAGCCCGAGCATTGATCCTCTGAAAGGCCTTGAGCATAGCTACGGACTTTGCCCTCGTTAGCTTTGTGACTTTCAGCGATTTCGCTTGATAAGCGCGCGACTTCGGCATTCCCGCCTTCTAGGCGAGCTCTCGTGTACACCGATTGCTTGGCGCGATCCATGAACTGGTTGCGTGATTTCCATGCAGAAAAGCTTTGATCCACCTTGGATCCCAGCCCTGGGAACCGACGGGGGCATTCTTCTTGGATAGCCACAATCTGGGCTGTCGCACCAAGCAGAACGCCCCAAGACAGCACGACATCTTTGTAAGGGGCAACGGCGCGCGGCACTAGTACATTCGCACGGCCATCAGTAGCCGCAAGTTGATTTGAGGCGAAGTGCTGCAGCAGCGGATTGACGGCGAACAGGACCCCTACCATGAGGATCGACGTGGTGTTAAGCCAGTGATGCCACTGCCAAACAAAGCGCTTTCGGAGGATCACCCAGACAAAAGGCGAGAGTGCCGCACCAATTGCAAGCCACGGGAGGACAAATCCAGCTGCGAACAGCACATTTGTGTCTGTCGCTTTCCCGGCAACTGCCAGCAGCACTATGGCGATCCAAATGTATTTGGTCATTGCGAGGCGTAGCCGTGTACCCGGCTTCCTTGCGGCCAACGTGCTAGCTCAGGGGCGCGGAGCCGGCTTGCCGGCTTAGCGTCCCTCTGGTGCGGCGGGTTAGGGCTAATATATGAACTGGGCATATATAGTAATAGCGGCCATGCTTGTGCTGGTAACAATTGCGATTACTGCCCATGTTTTTGCATTACGGGAAATATCGTTGGCTTCAGCCGAGATAGACAAAGCCTTGCGAGAGATTGATAGTATTTCTTCTTCTCTCGCCTCTGCGCGAGTGGATGATTCGGCTCGCTCATCTCTTTCTAGCGAATCCAGATACTCTTGAGCGATACCAGATTGAGGTTGACTATATTGGCCTGCGGCAAGCCGTTCACGCACCTCTTGCGGATTGTTGTGTTTTTGGAGTTGTTGACGGAAAGGGAGTTGGCTCATGTGTGATACCCGTAACGTTCACAGTGAGGGGCGCTCCGCTTGCTTGGCGTCGCTCTCGACTGTGCTGTTATGCTGCTCTTGAATAGCAGGCCAGCGGAGGAACCCGAATACCCAGATGAACACGACGTTCAAGATAGGCACAAAGCACCAGATGACGTGCCACCCTGAGAACCCAGCGCGCTTGATAAGCACCCAAGCCGGAAGAATCACCGCGAAAAGGACAGCGAGCAAGAGTTCGCGAAACAGCAAAGCCGCGATAGACCCGACGACGGAGACATAGCCAGTGGAATGGCCGGGGTTCGAATGAGGCGCTTTTGGCCAACGACCATACGCAAGCATGTACAGGCAAATGAAGATGCCTACGTACGGGATGAAAAGCGCGAGCGACCAAAGCAGAGAGCGACCGCACTGCCGAAACGCTAGCGCGATTGGCACGACCGTGATTAAGGCAAAGCCTTCGAACATCAAAATCTCGTGGGCGGTCATATTTGAGCAGCCTAACGAATAGGATTTTATCCGTCATGCGAAAGCATGGTGGATAAAATCGGTTGAACTGAACCGCTGTAATCAGGGTGCGGTGAATTGGGATTTGTAACGAAGCGGGCCGCACACGGAGTGCTGGAAGGCAGGGCGATCGATGGCTTGCGGGCACGCATCGGGATCATCTATCGGGTAAGAAGGGTCGGCGGTCGTCGGAATCACTATGACAGATGCACTATTACCGGTCAACGCTGGGCCGATGCGCGAGGCCGTGCACTGCGGGTCGTTGGCGCTACGCAGATCGGTAGTGAGTGGCAATCGCATAGCTAGGTAGTCGCTGGCCATCCACCCTGCCCCCTCCCCCTCCACATCCTCATCCTCATCAATCGCCCGGATTAACTCTCTGCGATTCCTCCGCGTACTTCGCTTCCTAAAAAGCTACTTCACGCTACGCGAAGGTATCCGCGGTGAGAGTTGACCTGGTCCCTAGGCGACGCCGTCCCCAGCCTCCGCCGAGCGGACCAGGTAGCCGCCGGATTTCTCGTCGTGCTCGAGCTTGAGCAGTCCGCGGATCGCCGCTTCCTCTAGCAAGGTATTGAAATTGCGGAAGCCGTGATAGGCCTCGTTGAAGCCGGGATTGCGGCGCTTGAGCGCCTGCTTGATCATCGAGCCCCAGATCTTCTCCTCCCCGCCCCGCTCCGCATTCAGCGCATCGAAGGTGGTGACCACCAGGTCCAGCGCCTTCTGCGACTTGTCGTCGGAGATCGTATCCTCGGCGTCGACTGGCTCGGCGGCCTGCGCCCTGGCGGTCGAGGCGGCAGGCTTTGCAGCCGCGGGTTTGCGCGCGCGCGACTGGCGCTTGGGCGGAGGCGCCTTGCGCACCAGGTCGTCGTAGAAAATGAATTCGTCGCAGTTGGCGATCAGCAGATCGGAGGTGGAATGCTTCACTCCCACCCCGATCACTTCCTTGTTGTTCTCGCGCAGCTTCGACACCAGCGGAGAAAAATCCGAATCGCCGCTGACGATGACGAAGGTATCGACGTGCTCCTTGGTATAGCAAAGGTCGAGCGCATCCACGACCATGCGGATGTCGGCGGAATTCTTGCCGGACTGACGCACGTGGGGAATCTCGATCAGTTCGAAGGCCGCTTCGTGCATCGGCGCCTTGAACTCCTTGTACCGGTCCCAGTCGCAATAGGCCTTCTTCACCACGATGCTGCCCTTGACCAGCAGGCGCTCGAGGACTTTCTTGATGTCGAACCGGTCGTACTTCATTTCGCGCACGCCGAGGGCGACGTTCTCGAAGTCACAGAACACGGCCATGTTGCGGGTATCGTTTTGGTTGCTCATTGAAAATCCGTGATTGGTAATTAGTGAATAGTGATTGGTTATTGGTGATTGGCTCTAAAGCATGTCCAAGCGCATTTAACCATTCACCGATTACCGATCACCAATCACCGTTCTTCACGCTGCTTTCGCCGCAGCCGTGAAGAACTCTTTTACGGTGCCGACGAAACGATCGACATCCTGGCGGTCGACGTCGAGGTGCGTGACGAGGCGGATATTGCCCTGGCCGCTGATCAGGATGCCGCGCTCTTTGAGAAATTCGCGCATGCGCACCGATCGCTGCGGCTCCACGGTCATGTACACCATGTTGGTCTGGGCGGGCGTGACCTTGACGCCGTCGATTCCCGACAAGCCGGCGGCGAGTGCCCTGGCGTTCTCGTGATCCTTGGCCAGGCGCTCGACGTTGTGCTGCAGGGCATGGATGCCTGCCGCGGCCAGCATGCCCGCCTGGCGCATGCCGCCACCGACGACTTTCCTCCAGCGGCGCGCGCGGCCGATGAGGTCTTTGGAGCCGCACAGCACGGAGCCCACCGGAGCGCCGAGGCCCTTGGACAGGCAGACGGAGACCGAATCGAAATGCCTGCTGATCTCGGTGACCGGCACGCCGAGATGCGCGGCGGCATTGAAAACCCGCGCGCCGTCGAGGTGCAGGCCGAGATTGTGGGTCAGGGTGAATTCGCGGGCCCGCTTCAGGTAGTCCAGCGGCAGGGTCCTGCCGGCCTGGGTATTCTCCAGGCAAAGCAGGCGCGTTTTCGCGAAATGCGAATCGTCCGGCTTGATGGCGCCCTCGACCTTGCCCAGGTCGAGCGACCCATCCGCTTCGTAGTCCAGCGGCTGTGGCTGGATGCTGCCCAGCACCGCGGCGCCACCGCCCTCGTATTTGTAAGTGTGGCCCTGCTGGCCGACGATGTACTCGTCGCCGCGCTCGCAATGGGAGATCAGGGCGAGCAGGTTGCTCTGGGTGCCGCTGCAGACGTAGAGGGCCGCTTCCTTGCCGAGTTTTTCGGCGGCCAGCGCTTCCAGCCAGTTGACTGTCGGGTCTTCCCCGTAGACGTCGTCGCCCACCTCGGCGGCCGCCATGGCCGCGCGCATTTCCTGCGAAGGTTTGGTCACGGTGTCGCTGCGCAGATCGATTACTTTCATGGGGTCAGCTCCGGCACTGGAAAGGCGCCCGCAAAGCCGTGCGGAGCACCGAATTTCAGGATGTTACACCACCCCAAACCCAGTGTTTGCCCCTTCAGCGGTGCAGGGGTTATGCTTCAGCCTTCGCGGCAAGTCGTGGCCGCAACTCTTGTCGCTGGCCCCCTGGGAATCGAAATGCTCGCAAGGTTGTTGCCCGTCCTGGCCGGCTGCCTGTGCATCGGTTTCGCCGGTGGCGCCGCGGCCGCGCAAGGCACGGTGATCTGGAAGAATCAGGACTGCGGCTTTTTCATCCTCCAGACCTCGAAAGGCTACGGCCTGTTCGAATGGATGGCCGGCGGCGCACTCCGGGACGGAGATGTGATCGAGGGCGAACTGAATGCCAAGGGGGCATTGAAGCTCTACAACCGGACCGCCGACCTGCCGGTAACGGCGTTCTCGGCGGCGCGGTCGCCCAAAAGAAGCGAAGTCGAAAAGGACATCCCGTCGCGATGCCGCTGAAAGCGGCACGAGAGAACGGGGTCGCATACGAGGAGGGTTTGATGTCTGCACGCAGGATTCGCGCGGCCGCGCTCGCGACCGCTTTCTACACGATCGCCGTTGCGGTCACGGCCACCACGATCACCACCGTCACGGCCGCAGAGGAGCAGCCATCCATCCAGGGCAAGCTGATCTTTCGCGACGACACCTGCTTCTTTTTCGTATTGAAATTCGACGACGGCGGTTTCGGCCTGTACGAATTCCTTGGCGGGCCCAGCCCGATGGTCGGCCATACTTTCGAAGGCAACCTGAAGATTTTCGGCACGCGCAAGATCATGAACGCGACCGAAAACAAGCCAACCATGGCCTATTCGGAAACCTTCACGGATTCCAAGGCGCAGATGGAAAAGAAAATCCCGCGCCAGTGCAAGAAGAAAAAGGAATTCGAGGCCCTGGTTGTCGAATAGTTCTGGTTGCCTAAAACAGCGCTCTTACCGCAGAGGACGCAGAGGACGCGGAGGAAACCAAAGAGAGGAAAGAGGCAATGAGTTACCGGGGATTGTTTGCCAAATGATGGTAGGTGAACGCCGGTAGGGCGGACAATTTCCGATTCGACGATACTCACCACGATTCTGTTAGCCGCAAATGCAATCGCCCGAGGAATTTTCTCGTACTTGCATTCCCTCTGCGTCCTCCGCGTCCTCTGCGGTGAGAGCGGCTTGAGGCTATAGCGGCTGTCAGTTTTCAGGGAGTCGGTCGAGCAAAGGCGGGATCGCAACAGCGCGCAGGCTGTCGGGATAGGTCTTCAGGAAATCTTCCGCAAGTGCCCGAGCCTTCTCCGCAAAGGCCGCCCGCTGTTTCGGCTGCACGGCGGCCCGTGCGGACTGGATGTAATGAATGAGGAGGATGAAGCCCGCCTCTTCCCGTCCGGCATGCC
>JBKJUC010000163.1:0-2566 GCA_046590325.1 Burkholderiales bacterium
AAGCTGCCCGGCTCGCCCGCGCTCATGGCGGCCAACGTGGAGGCTCTGCGCCAGTACCGCATCGTGGTCTGGGCCAAGCACGGCGTCATGGCCCGCTCCGACATCTCGGTCAAGCGCGCCGCCGACCGCATCGAGTACGCCGAGACCGGCGCGCACTACGAATACCTCAACCTTACTGCCGGCGAGCCGGCCCCCGGCCTCAGCGTGGACGAAATCCGCGCCATCTGCGCCGCCTTCGAGATCAAACAGACCGTTTTCTAGATCAGTATCTGTAGTTCGACAATGTTAGATGGGTGCAACTCTGGAACTGTGAGCACAAATGTGCTGCCGGGCTGATTCGACAAAAAGGAAACCTCGGTGCAAAGTGAGAATCCGCTACAGATTCCGCTTGACACTGAGGTTTCCGATGA
Source organism: Burkholderiales bacterium (assembly GCA_046590325.1). GTDB lineage: Bacteria > Pseudomonadota > Gammaproteobacteria > Burkholderiales > JACQAP01 > JACQAP01. The sequence continues at coordinate 411 of JBKJUC010000163.1, forward strand.
CAGTTTCCCATAGCGATCCGATTCTGCACAGCCCAGCGATCCAGGCGTTGGGACAATTTATCCTGGCCCGGCCGCAGGCCTGGGAAAAAGGGGTTCCGGAATTTGAACAATTTGAACAAGCGTTGCATGCCCACCTCATGGCGCTGGAATGCGAGTGTCTGGGCGCCGAATTGAAACGGTACGATGTGGTGGCGCAGGAAGTTGAAGTCGGCGGGACGCTCTATCGCCAAGTCATGACGTCGCCCGAAACGTATCTGACGGCGGCCGGGCCGGTGAAAGTCGATCGGCATCTGTATCGCCCGGCGGGACGCAGTAGCAAGAGCATCTGTCCGCTGGAATTGCGCGCCGGGATCATTGCCGGCGCCTTCACGCCGCGGGCCGCACGCCAGGCCGCTTTCATCACGGCGCATCTGACGCCGGGTGAAAGCGAGAACGCCTTTGATGAACTGGGCGGGATGCAACCTTCGCGCAGTCATTTGGATCGCTTGCCCAAAGCCCTGTCGCCGGCTTGGGAAGCCCACCGGTTGGAGTGGGAAGCGGCGATCCGCGCTCAGGAGACCGTTCCCGCCGCAGCGGCCGTGCTGGCGTTGTCGGTGGATGGCGTCATGGCGCCGATGAAAGGCGGCCACAATCCAGTTCACCGGGCTCAGCCCGGTAAACATGCCAGCGGCCCGACGGGCAACCGCGAAGTGGGCTGCGGGACAGTGGTGCTGTACGATGCCGAAGGCGTCCGGCTGCAAACCATCCGCTATGGGCGCATGCCGGAAAGCAATAAGACCAGCTTGCAGCACCAATTGCAGGCTGAAACAGCCAGTATTCTGGCGCTGCGGCCCGCTCTGGTGCGCGTGCGCCTGGCCGATGGCGCCAAGGACAATTGGCGCTTGCTGGCCGACGTGGAACGCACGCTGCCCGCTCCGCCTCAACCCAGCCTGGAAATCGTGGACTTTTATCATGCCTGTGAACATCTCAAGCGCGGCTGTGATGCCGCCTGGGGTGAAAGTACCGCCTACGGCAAGGCCGAGTTTGTACGTCTGAAAACCCTGCTCAAGGAAGCCGACGACGGCGCGGATTTGGTCATTCGGGTGTTGAAGTACCAACACGGCTGCGCCACGGGACGCAAACGCAAGCTTCTGGAAACCGAGTTGACCTACTTTCGTAATCAAAGGCCGCGCATGCACTACGCCGATTACCTTCGCCGCGGCTTGCCCATTGCCAGTGGCGTCATGGAAGCCGCCTGCAAGACATTGGTCACCCAACGAATGAAACGCTCGGGCATGGCCTGGACGCTGACCGGCGGACAAGCCATCCTGACCTTGAGAAGTTTGATCCAGAGTCAACGCTGGTCGGCGGCCTGGCCGTTATTGAGTGCCGACTTTCGCCAAACCGTCAGCGTTCGTTCGCCACTGCCGACACGAGCTGAAGCGCCCGCTAGCCAACCCGCTGCACGTAAGCCAACCAGCGCACATTCAACCCAGGCAAGTTACGCGGCGCTACCCCTGGCTACGTAGCGCCCGAACATCCGTGCTCACAGTTTCAGAGTTGCACCCTCGGCACTATGACGACGGCTACGACTTACCCAAGCGAACACGGCCAAGGGCTGTCAGGCTCTGAGCTGAAAACTCAATGGACATGAAGACCTTACCACCGCGCCTTGTGCGCTGACGCGTGCGCCTATCGCCCCGCCCGCCCGCGCTGCCACAGCCCCAGCCCGAACAGCAGCGCCACGGCCGCCGCGCCGAGGCCCACCGCCAGCGCCAGCGCCGAGACCGAGCGCGTGGGCGCGGGCGGATCGCCGATCGGAATGGCGGTGCCTACCTGCGCGATCTGCGTGCTGGCGGGCGCCTGCCCTAGTTCTGTTGGGGTGGCGGTGACGACCGGTGTGGGTGTGGGCGGCACAACCGTGGGGCCGACCACCAACTCCGGTGTCACCTCGTAGGGCGTGCCGTCGGCGGCCAGCGCGATGACATGCGGGCCGAGCGCAAACCCGCCCGCCAGCTCCGGCCGCGCATCCAGCAGGTCAAAGTAGGCCGGGCTGGCGAAGGTCACGGGCACGGCGGCGGCGCGGGTGGCGTCGTAGGCGGTGTCGATCCAAGTCTCGTCGCGGAACAGGTAGGTGCGGCTGCCCACGATGCGGACGAACTGCGCGGCGTCGGCGG
>JBKJUC010000178.1:0-8046 GCA_046590325.1 Burkholderiales bacterium
AGGAACATGAAAAATACACTGATTGCAGGGTTGGCGATGCTAGCAGTCGCGGTGGCCGTGCCAGCCGTGGCCAATCCCGGCGCGCTGGCCGGATCCTGGAAGGGGCCGTGGTACATAGGCATGAGCAGCGGCATTGCAACCCTGGAAATCGCCGCCGACGGTTCAGGAAAGATCGCGCTGACGAACCTGGATGAGTTCGGTGCACACCCCGTCCCACTAGCGAAGCAGGATTACGATGGCAAGGTGCTGAAGTTCAGCGCGACCGGCGCCAATGGTTCGGCGCTGACCGTCGGCCTTCAGCTGGAAAAGGAGGGCAGGCGCTTGCGCGGCAACGGCAAGTTCGGTGGATTCGGCGCACGCATGGAGTTGCAGCGGGTGGACTAGGCGTCCGGCGGCAGCGATAAAAAAGGGCGGCATGGCCGCCCTTTTTCTCTGCCCGGACCGCGTCGGGCCCGTCCAGTCCAATCCATCCACCGTCAGTCAGCCGGCAGGCCCCTGATGTATTCGGCGAGGGCCTGGATTTCCTCTTCCTTCAGTTGTGACTTGAAACCCGGCATCGGCGATTTGCCGCTGCGGATCTGCTTGGCCACCTCTTCCTGCGACAGGGTGGTGCCTGCCAGCTTTGGACCATCGGCACGCTTCATGCCGTAGCCCTGGTGGCACCAGCTGCATTTGGTGGCAAAGATTTTCTTGATGTTCATGCCGTACTTCTCGTTGAGCGGTGCGGCGACCTCGTCGGTCACGTCCGCTTTCGCAGTCGTTGAAAGGCCTCCAACCAAGGCCAGGACCGCAAGCAAACTTAAACTGCTAGCAACCTTCATTGAGTGTCTCCGCAACGTCTGGTTCTGACAATGAAACGGGCGAGGGATTTCTCCCCCGCCCGCCAATAACGCATTACTGGTGCAGTTGGCTTACAGGCTGAACACGATCAGCTGACCGGCATCGGTCGGCATTTCGGTGAACGGGTGGCCAAACAGCGGGCCGTAGTTGCCCGATACGTGGCTGCCCCAGCCGGACACGACTGCGACGTATTGCTTGCCCTTGGCCATGTAGGAGATGACGCCGCCGTGGTGGCCGATGCCGTTGTTGTGCTCCCACAGAACCTTGCCGGTACGGGCATCGAGGGCGATGAACTTGCCATCGGCGCCCGGCACGAACACCAGGTTACCCTTGGTGGACAGCAGCGAAGCCAGCGGCGGGTACTTGAACTCGACGCGCCACTTGATCTTGCCGGACAGCGGATCCCGTGCCTGCACCGTACCGTAGGATTGCTTGCCCTGCGGATGGGTGGCGGTCCAGGAGGCGCCGAAGTAGGCTTGGCCGGAGAAATCGGCGGGCTTGTCAGCCTTCACGACTTCGATGTCGAAGCACCACTCTTGCACCACTTTGTACAGCAGACCAGTACCCGGATTGTAGGCGCCGGTGTTCCAGCTGATCGCGCCGTCGATCGCCGGGCAGACGTTGGTGTGCTTGCCTTCCGGCAGTTCACGCCGTCCGATCAACTGACCGGTTTTCGGGTCCACGCCCTTGATGTAGTTGTAGGTCTCACCAACCATGTAGGCGTTTTCCACCTTCAGCGCGTTGCCACCGCCAAGCTGATCTGCGTTGTACACGAAGATGATGCCGCCCTTGTTCGGGTGCATCATGTAGCGCTTGCCACCCTTCTCGAACTGCATGAATTCGCCCACGGCACTGTCGAAGTCCCACGCGTCATGCGGCATTTCTTGAAAGTACGACTTCAGTTCGCCAGAGTCAGCATCGAGAACGACGACGGAGGAGCTGTACAGGTTGTCACCCGGACGCGGGCCATCGGTCTTCCAGTTTTCGCCGGCCCAGTCGTAGTCGGGTGCCGGATTGGCGGTACCCCACCACACGCTGTTGGTCTTCGGATCGTACTGACCCGTCATCCAGCCGCCGCCTCCGCCGATCTTCCAGGAGTCATTGCCCCAGGATTGACGCGAACGCTCGTCGCCGCCGATGGTGTCGAACTGCCATGCCACTTCGCCGGTCTGCGCATTGACTGCGAAGATCGGGCCGCAGCAACCGGACAATTCGCCGCCGTTGGAGCCGATGATGACCTTGTCCTTGACGACCAGGGGAGCTCCGGTGAAGCCCTTGTTGCCCTTTTCCACGCTCATGACGACGTTGTCCCAGACAACCTTGCCGGTCTTCTGGTCGAGCGCGATCATGCGGCCATCGGTAGTGCCGATGTACACCTTGCCGTACGCAATCGCGAGGCCGCGGTTGTACGGGTTGTAGAAGGTGCCTTCCGCACGCTCGGTGTCGATCTTGGCCTGATAGCGCCAGATCACGTCGCCAGAGGCGCCGTCGAGTGCCCACACCTGGCCCGAAGAACTGGTGTAGTACAGAACGCCGTCGGCGACGAGCGGGAAGGACTGGATGCCGCGCTTGGAAGCGGCGGGGGTGTGGAGCCAGGCAACACGCATGTTCTTGACGTTGTCGGCCTTGATCTGGTCGAGGCCGCTGTGGTGCCAGCCCTTGAAGGACTGGTGATACATCAGCCAGTTGTTTGCGTCCTTGTCAGCATTCATCAGCCGGTCCCAGGTTACATCTGCTGCCATTGCCTGGGCACCGAAGCCGACTAGAGCTGCTGCGGACAGGGTCTTGGCGACCCCTGCATAAGTCCATCGTTTCATAAACTCTCTCCCGTAAGATCTTATTTCAGTCGAAACTCACATGTGATTTTCAGATTGCCCCGCCACGCTGTCTGAATTGTTGAAGATTTGCTGCAGAGCGCGTACGTCGGGAAACCCGGTGCAAATGTAGACCTCCCTATTTCCAATTGCAAGTGAAGCGGGAAAAATTCCCGCATGCGCCAAACCCGCGCCAGACGGGCATTTTCAGGTGTTGCGCTGCGACAAACCGGGGTCTGCCGAAGGCGGGCAAAATGCTGGTCGGGCGATCGTATGAAAGGTTGAAATGGCTGAAAGCGCGCTTCCCCCGGCCGCGGAGCTGGATTTCCGCTACGTAAGGGCATCCGGTCCGGGCGGCCAGAATGTTAACAAGGTCTCCACGGCGGTGGAGTTGCGGTTCGATATCGTCGGCAGTCCGTCGCTTTCGGGCGACGTGAAGGCCCGCCTGCGTATCCTGGCGGGGCGCCGGGTCAGCGCGGACGGGGTGTTGCTGATCGATGCCCGGCGTTTCCGTACCCAGGAAGCGAATCGCCGTGACGCCATGGGGCGCCTTGCAGAATTGCTCCGCGTTGCCTCGATCAGACCGAAGAAGCGGGTCGCCACGCGCCCAAGCCGTGCCTCGAAGGAACGCCGCATTGCGGGAAAAAAGGTGCGCTCGGGGGTCAAACAACGGCGCGGCCGGGTGTCGGAACTCGACTGAACCGGGAATTCCGGGAAGTATCGGGCTTGCGGGAAGTGAGGCCCGCCCGGACTTGTTCCCGGCCAGGCGCCAGGAATTTCCGGCCTGGATGCCTGGTACTGCCCGGGGCCTCACAGCCATTTTTTCCACCGGAAAAACCCCGCCATGATCGCGATCACTGCGGCCATCAAGATCAGGGAGCCCTGGAATCCGTAGCGCCACTCCAGTTCTGGAAAGTGCACGAAATTCATGCCGAAGATTCCGGTGATGAAAGTCAGCGGCATGAAGATCGCCGAAAACAGCGCCAGCACCTTCAGTACCGCGTTGGTGCGGTTCGTGATGGTGGCGTAGTAGGAATCCAGCATGCCGTTCAGCAGGTCGCGGAAACTATCCACCGCGTCCGTGACCTGCATGATGTGATCCTGAAGGTCGCGGAAGTAGACTGAACTCGATTCCCGCACCAGGTCTGACTCCGACCGCTGCAGCCCGGCAATGACCTCCCGCATCGGCCAAGTGGAGCGGCGCACGAAGATCATCTCGCGGCGCAGCGCATGGATCTGCCGTGCGGTTTCCGGCCCCGGATTGGCGCTGACGACGTCTTCGAGTTTTTCGATTTTCTCGCCCAGCCTTTCCAGCACGACGAAATAGTGGTCGATGATGACGTCCAGCATCGCGTATGCCAGGTAGTCTGCGCCCATCTTGCGGATGCGCCCGAGGGACTTGCGGATGCGCTCGCGCAACGGGTCGAAGAAGTCCCCAGGGCGTTCCTGGAAAGTGATCACGTAGTTCGGTCCGAAGACCAGGGACAGCTGCTCAATGTCGATTTCCCCTCGCGCCTCGTTGTAGTCGAGCATTTTCACGACGATGTAGGCGTAATTGCCGTAGTCCTCGAACTTGGGACGCTGGTCGGTGTTGAGAATGTCCTCCAGCATCAGGGCGTGGAATCCCATCACCCTGCCGAAGTTCTCGAGGTGTCCGGAGTCGTTCATGCTGTCGACGTCTATCCAGGTTACCGTCTGCGCATCCTTGAAGGGAATGCACTGCTCGGCATCGGACAATTCGCGCTCGACGACCTTGTGCTCGTCGTAGTCGATCATCAGGGTCCGCGCGGGGTGGTGCGATCCGGGCTCCCCGGTATAGACCAGGCTGCCGGGAGGCAATCCCGGCTTCTTGCGTCGGGGGCGGAAGATTTTCCTGCGAACTTGCGATTTGCGTGCCATGGGAATCAGCGCCGTTCGGGAAGGATGCGTTGCAACAGTGAGACCAACTGGCTGCGTTCGCGGTCTGAGAGATTCTGCACCACCCGGCGCTCGTGCTGCGCAACCTTGCGCCGCAGGCTGCGCAGCAGGGTGGTGCCGGCCGCAGTCAGGAACAGTCCATTGCTGCGGCGGTCCGCCGCGCGGCGCTCGACCAGTTCGCGATGCTCCAGCTTGTCGATGACCGTGACCACCGTTGAGCGGTCGAGGTGCGCCGCATCGGCCAGCGCCTGCTGGGTCAGGCCGGAGTTGGCGTCGATGATCACCAGGATGCCGAACAGTCCGGGCGATATTCCGGCGCCGTCCACGGCGTCCGCGAAGTCGGCAAAAATTGCGCGCTGGGCGAGCCTGAGCTGGTAACCGATCAGGCCGGGCAGCAGGCCCAGCCCGGCGCTTTTTCCGAGTCCTGAACGGGGCGACCGCCGCGCCTTCGATTGTTTGACTTCCAACAGTTGGGTTCCCATACTGGAGCCGATCTTAATGTATCGGCGGGTAACCCGCCAGCCGCCCGCCAATGACCCTCACCGTGACCGTCGCCGACCTTGGCCAGACCGCTCCCGCGGAAGAGGGCGAGACGGTCCTCGACGCGCTGCTGGCGCACAACATCGGCTTTGCCTACAGTTGCCAGGCCGGCAACTGCGGAACCTGCAAGTGCGAGCTGGTTTCCGGTGACATCATGGAACTGGAGTATTCCGAGCATGCGTTGTCGGCGGACGAGCGCGCGCGCGGCCTCGTGCTGGCCTGTCGCTCGCAGATGTGGAGCAATGTAGTGGTGCGGCGGCTGGATGCCGAGGATTTCGTCGTGCATCCCTCGCGGGTAATGCGCTGCCGGGTCATGGAAATATCCAGCCTGACGCATGACATCCTCAGGCTGCGCCTGGAAATCGCCAGCGGCGGTCCTTTCACCTTTTCCGCGGGCCAGTATGCGCAACTCGAGTTTCCCATGGTCCCCGGTGTCGTGCGCGACTACTCAATGGCCAATCGGCCGGACGAGAAACTGCTGGAATTCCATATTCGCGTGATGCCTGGAGGATCGGTCAGCCAGCGCATTGCATCGGAGCTGAAGGCGGGCGACAGGGTCAAGGTCAGCGGCCCGCTGGGCACTTCCTACCTGCGTGCGAAGCACGAGGGACCGATGTTGTGCATTGGCGGCGGCAGTGGTCTCGCCCCGGTAAAGTCCATCGCGGAGACAGCGCTGGCTGCGGGCTTTGTCCAGCCGGTGCATCTGTATTTCGGCGTGCGCTCGGAGCGCGACGTCTATTTCGAGAAAGAGCTGGCGCAGATGCGGAAGAACTTCCCCAACTTCAGGGTTCACATCGTGCTTTCCGATCCGAATGCGACTCTGGCCGCGAATTCACTGTTGCCGAGACGTTTCGGCTTCGTCACCGGAGCCGTCGCGGCGGATTTGGCGGGACTTGAGGGATTCAAGTCCTATTTCGCGGGCCCGCCACCGATGGTGGATGCGGCATCGGAGCTGGTGCGTTCGCTCGGCGTCGCTTCGCGCGACATCCACGCCGACGCCTTTTTCCCGGCCGCGGCCGCGCCTGCGAAGGCGGCGGTTGCGCGATGAGCGCGCCGGCAATGCTTGCGGGACGCGTTGCGATCGTCACCGGCGGGGCGCGCGGGATTGGTCTGGCGATCAGTGAAGAACTGCATCGGCTCGGTGCCGCGGTCGTGATCGCCGACAGTGGCGTATCGATTTCGGGCGACGAACCGGATGCGCGAGTAGCAGGGTCGATTGCGGAAAAGCTGGGCGCCAATGCAGCGGCCTTTGCCGAGGACATCGCCGCACAGGGGGGTGCGGAGAACGCAGTTCGTCTGGCGGTAGAACGGTTTGGCGCGGTGGACATCGTTGTGAACAACGCGGCGATCCTGCGCGATGCGTTCATTTTCAAGGCAACGCGCGATGGCTGGGAGCACGTGATTGCAAACAATCTCACGGCGCCCTTCGCCCTGCTGGCCGCGGCCACGCCGCTGATGCGCGAGCAGCAGAAGGGCGGGCGTGCTCCTGGGCGCATCGTTAATATCGTTTCCAGCGCGGGCTTGTTCGGTAATTTCGGCCAGGCGGCCTATGCTTCGGCCAAGGCCGGCCTGGTTGGGCTGACGCGCGTGGTGGCCATGGACATGGCGCGTTCCAAAGTAACCTGCAATGCGATTGCCCCGTTTGCCGCAACACGGGTGACCGACACCATCCAGCCGGTCAACGAAGCCCAGACCGCGTACAAGGAGCGCGCGCTCAGGATTCCTGCGCACTATGTCGCGCGGCTTGTGGCGTTTCTCGCTTCGAACGGGCACGACATCAGCGGCCAGCTGTTCGGCGTGCGCGGGCGCGAACTCATGCTGTTTTCCCAGCCGCGGCCGATCGCAAAGGCCGCAATGCAGGAGGGCGCCGTTTGGGATCCGGACGAACTGGCGAAATCGATCGAATCCGCTTTCGCCGGCAGGCTCACCGACCTCGGCACCGACCTGGAATATTTCAATACCGAACCGCTTGTCTGAAAGGCACCCTCATGACCACAACCGCCACGCTCGAAGTGAAAACCGCCGCCGACCTCGCCAATCAGCCCGAGGAATATCGGGCCGCGGTGAAGAAAATCGTCATCAGCCATGCGGTGAACGAGCTTTATGGCGCGCAGGTATTCGACGAGCCCGCGATTGCTCTGGCGCCTACGCCTTACGCGAAATGGCTGACCTGCCGGGTGGCGATGGAGGAGTACCATCACCACGTGCGCTTCCGTGGACTCGCGGAGGAAATCGGCGTGCCCGCGGAGATGATGGATCCCAAGGTCAAGAAGCCGCTCACCATCTTCGGCTTCGAGCTGAAGACCTGGCCGGAATTCTGCGTGATCAAGGCGATTGCCGACTACGCGGAAATCCTGCAGGTGGAAGACCTGCTGCATTGCAGTTTCCATCCGTTGCGCAACCTGGCGCGGATCACCATGCCGGAGGAGAAGTTCCATGCCAAGTTTGGCAAGGACTTCTGCATGGAGCTGATGCAGACGGCAGAAGGAAAAGCCGCGGTGCAGGATGCGATCAACCGTTATTTTCCGATCACGCCGGGTTTCTTCGGTGCCAGCAAGTCGAAGAACAACGAAATTTACCTGCGCTGGGGGTTGAAAACGCGTAGCAACGACGAGATGCGCGAGGATTTCCTGTCGCGCGTGACGGAACTGGTGGAGAAGGACTTCGGTTTGTCCTTGCCGAAGATCTAGGACGCCAACCGCAAAGGCGCGAATACCCGACGTGCGATGCACGTAGGGTATTCGCGCCTTTGCGGTGAAGGGTTAATTGTCTTAAGCAGCGGGAGGAGAGGATGCGACAGCCGTTGAAAGATTCGCGCGCGGAGCGGGAAGCGTTTTACCGGCGCATCGCGCCAGCGCATGTGACGCCGCTGTGGGAAATGATGAGCGCGCTGGTGCCCAGGCAGCCCACGTCACCCTGCCTGCCGGCGCTATGG
>JBKJUC010000015.1:0-9179 GCA_046590325.1 Burkholderiales bacterium
AGCCTGTGCCTCACGACGCTGTACGGATTTGGCTCGCTCGGCTTGCTCGCAGCGACCGGATGCCGCCCGTTCGATACTGAACGCGATGGCATCTCCATCGGCGAAGGCGCCGGCATGGTATTGCTGGAGCGCCAGCCGCGTAATGGCACCCATGATGCCATCGCGCTGCTCGGCACCGGCGAGAGCAGTGATGCTTACCACATGTCGACGCCACATCCCGAAGGACTCGGCGCGCGCATGGCGATGGAACAGGCGCTGGCGAGCGCTGATTTGCCACCCGAGGCGGTCGACTACATCAACCTGCATGGCACCGGCACGCGCAGCAACGATGCGACCGAAGACAAGGCGGTATGTACTGTTTTTGGCCACAACACCCCGTGCAGTTCCACCAAGGGCTGGACAGGTCATACGCTCGGGGCATGCGGCGCCATCGACGCCATCATCTGCGCGCTGGCCATCGAGCAGGGTTTGATGCCCGGCAGCGTGAACACGCGCGCACTCGATCCGACCATGGGGCTGCACTATTTGCTCGAGAACCAGCGCGCGCCGCTCGACATTGCGCTGAGTAATTCCTTCGGATTCGGCGGCACCAATTGCAGCCTTCTGCTCGGACGGGTTCGCGCGTGAGACTGTTTGTCGAAAGCGTCGCGGTCCTCGCGCCGGGACTCGATGGCTGGACTGCCGCCCGGCCGGTACTGGCCGGAGAAAAACCTTACGAATCCGCTCCGCTTGCGCCGCCCACAACGGATCTGCTTCCCGCAGTCGAGCGCCGGCGCACCGGTTCGATGGTCAAAATGGCTCTGGCAGTCGGACAGGCTGCACTCAATGCCGCGGACCGGCCGGTCGATTCCGTAGCAACCGTGTTCACGTCCTCCGGAGGCGACGGCGATGTCATCAACGATATCTGCATCACGCTCGCCGGGCTCGATCGGCAGGTCTCCCCCACGCGCTTTCACAACTCCGTGCACAACGCGCCGTCCGGCTACTGGGGCATCGCCACGCACTCACACCATCCATCTACCAGCCTGTGCGGATTCGACTGGAGTTTTGCGATCGGGCTACTGGAGGCAGCCGTGCAGGTGCAGATCGACCAGCGCGAAGTACTATTGGTTGCATTCGACACGCCTTATCCCTTTCCCCTTGCCGCGGTGCGCTCCCTTGCCCATCCATTCGGTAGCGCGCTGTTGCTGACACGCGACCGTGGAAACCGCACTTTGGCCGAACTCGAGGTCACGCTGGATGCATCGGCAAGGCCGGTCACGCCAATGAGCAATCCGGCGCTGGAACAATTGCGCCGCGGCAATCCGTCCGCGCGTGCGCTGCCACTGCTCGCGGCCCTGGCCGGCATGCAAGTGCAACGAATTAGCGTGGAGCGCGACGCCGGGCAAACACTTTCGATCGACGTGCGTCCGTTCTGAACCGACCACGGCAACGCACAAGGACAAAAACAAACGCCCGCTACCGCGGGCGTTGTTCGTTTGCGATGCCGGTTTCAGCGGCCGGCGCGAAGGGCAGCGATGCGTTCGTCCAGCGGCGGGTGGGTCATGAACAGGCGCTTGATGCCCCAGCCCTGGCCGCCGGAAATTCCGAACGCCTTGATCTGGTCGGGCAACCTTGATGGCTCGTGGGCCTGCTTCAACCGCTCCAGAGCGGCGATCATTTTCTCGCGGCCCGCCAGGCTGGCGCCTCCCGCGTCAGCGCGGAATTCGCGCCGGCGACTGAACCACATCACGATGATGCTGGCAAGGATGCCCAGCACGAGCTGTGCGATTATCGAAGTGATCCAGAAAGCCGGCCCATGGCCGCGCTGCGTCTTGAATACCACCTTGTCGACGATGCTGCCGATGATTCGCGACAGAAAAATGACGAAGGTGTTGACCACGCCCTGGACCAGCGCCAGGGTCACCATGTCGCCATTGGCGACGTGGCTGATTTCATGGCCGAGCACGGCTTCCGCCTCATCGCGCGTCATGCTGTTGAGCAGTCCGGTGCTGACGGCGACCAGCGCATTGTTCCTGCTCATGCCGGTGGCAAACGCGTTGACGTCGGGCGCATCGTAGATTGCCACTTCAGGCATGCCGATGCCCGCGCGATCCGCCTGCCGGCGTACCGTCTCCACCAGCCAGCGCTCGGCTTCATTGCGCGGCTGCTCGATGACATGGGCCCCGGTCATCCGCTTGGCGGACCACTTCGAGATCGCCAGCGAAATGAATGCGCCGCCGAATCCGATGACAGCCGAATAGACCAGCAGCGCCCCGAGGTTGAGGCCGCTGCCGGTGTCTTCCAGCGCGCGATCAACCCCCAGCAACTTCAGCACGACACCCAGCACCAGCATCACTGCGAGGTTGGTGATCAGGAACAGGACAATGCGTTTGAACACGTAACACCCTTTCTGAAAAAGGACACGATGCCTTGGAGGGCCATCTGCTTTCCGGGTTCAATGGTTTTAACCGCCCGGCGCCAGCGCCTCCAGCTCAGAAGAAAGAATAAGCCATTGCTCTTCCGCTTTTTGTAACTTTGCTGTTACACCCGCCTGCTCCAGCAGGCAGCGCTTGAGATCTTCCTTGCGACCATCGCCGTACATGTCGGGGGCCGCCATGAGCTTTTCAAGGCGCTGGCGCTCGGCGTTGAGTTTCTCGATTTCCCGCTCGGCGGTGCGGATGCGCGATTCCAGCGGCTTGCGCTGGGCGAAGCGCTTCTGGCGCTCTTCCGCCTCCTGGCGCTTTTGTTCCTTGCGGCTCACCGCCGGCGCTTGCGCGTCCGTTGCCTCGACGGGCTCGCCGGTCCGCAAGCGCTTTGCGTAGTCGTCCAGGTCGCCATCGAATGCCGTAACGGTGCCGCCTTCCACCAGCCAGAGTTCGTCCGCCGTCGCGCGCAACAGGCTGCGATCGTGGGAAACCAGGACCAGCGCGCCCTCGTAGTCCTGCAAGCCCAGGGTCAGCGCGTGTCGCATCTCGAGGTCCAGGTGATTGGTCGGCTCGTCGAGCAGCAGCAGGTTCGGCCGCTGCCACACAATCAGCGCCAGCGCCAGCCGCGATTTCTCCCCGCCCGACATCGGCCCAACCGCTTCGGTAGCCTGGTCACCGTGGAAATTGAAGCCACCGAGAAAATCGCGCAGGTCCTGTTCGCGCGTCCGCGGCGACAGTCGCATCATGTGCCAAAGCGCGCTGTGCTCGGGACGCAGGTGTTCGAGCTGGTGCTGCGCGAAATAGCCGATCAGCATGCCCCTGCCCTCGATCCGGTCGCCGCGCTGCGGCGGCAGGACCCCGGCGAGCAGTTTCATCATGGTCGACTTGCCCGCCCCGTTGCGGCCGAGCAGCCCCAGGCGGGTGCCGGATCGCAGCGTGAGCTTCACGTCCCGCAGGATTTTCACGTCCCCATAACCGGCATCGACGAGGTCCAGGTCAAGGACCGGATCGGGCAGCACGGCGGGCTGGCGGAAAGTGAACTCGAACGGCGTGTCAACGTGGGCGGCGGTGATTTTTTCCATTCGCGCCAGCGCCTTCATGCGGCTCTGCGCCTGGCGCGCCTTGGTCGCCTGGGCTTTGAAGCGGTCGATAAAGGATTGCAAGTGGGCGGCTTCGCGCTGCTGCTTGATGAAAGTCGCCTGCTGCTGAGCCAGTTGTGCCGCGCGTTGGGTCTCGAAGGCGGAGTAGTTGCCGGGGTACAGGCGCAGGCGCTGGTTCTCGATGTGGCAGATCGCGTCCGCCACCGTATCGAGGAAATCGCGGTCATGCGAAATCATCAGTAAGGTGCCGGGATAGCCGATCAGCCATTGCTCGAGCCAGACAATGGCGTCGAGGTCCAGGTGGTTGGTCGGCTCGTCGAGCAGGAGCACGTCGGAGCGGCACATCAGCGCACGCGCAAGGTTCAGGCGCACGCGCCAGCCGCCGGAGAATTCGGCGACGGGCTTTTCGATTTCGGCATCGTCGAAACCGAGGCCATGCATCAGCTGCGCGGCGCGCGCCCGCGCGGAATAGGCGCCGATGCGGTGCATGTCTTCATGCAGTTCCGCGATCCGGTGGCCGTCATGGCTGTCTTCGGCGGCCTGAAGCGCGACTTCGACCTGGCGCAGTTCCGCGTCGCCATCCAGAACGTATTCGATGGCGGCCTGGCCGGTGGAAGGGGATTCCTGAGCGACGTGGGCGACGATCAGTCCGGGCTGGATCTCGAACTCGCCGGCGTCCTGGTGCAACTCGCCGAGGAGAAGCGCGAACAGGCTCGATTTTCCGCTGCCGTTGGCGCCGGTGACGCCGATCTTCTGCCCGCGGTTGAAGGTGAGGCTGGCTTGCTCGAACAGGACTTTGACGCCGCGCCGGAGCTGCAGGTCGCGCAGCAGGATCATGTCTTACGCACAGATGAGGCGGAGGTTACTGAGGAAAGGTTACTGAAGAAAATGGGGTGGCTGATGGGACTCGAACCCACGACAACTGGAATCACAATCCAGGACTCTACCGACTGAGCTACAGCCACCACGGAAAATCTGCTGACCAGGGCTCTGGCGTGCCCGACAGGAATCGAACCTGTAACCCCCAGCTTAGAAGGCTGGTGCTCTATCCGGTTGAGCTACGGGCACGACTCTTAACCGGGCACACTTCGCTTTTCTGGTCGGGGTGGAGAGATTCGAACTCCCGACATCCTGCTCCCAAAGCAGGCACGCTACCAGGCTGCGTTACACCCCGGAAGGGTCGGAACTATACCGATCAGAGGTTTAAAGGTCAATTTGAAGGCGCTTCGGGGCGCTCCCGACGGCGGCGGCGGCGGCGGCGCTTGCACCTGGCTGCTATTTCTGCTATTAAAGCGGCTTTTTTCGGACCGGGAATACCCTTCAATAATGGCCTCCGAGTTTCAGACGAACTTCAAGCCTTACGTCCCCAAAAAGGGCGAGGCTTACATGAGCTCCAAGCAGCTTGAGCATTTCAAGAAAATCCTCAACCAGCTGAAGACCGAGCTGTCACAGGACATTGATCGCACGGTGCATACCATGCAGGATGAGGCCACCGTGTTCGCCGATCCGAACGATCGCGCGAGCCAGGAGTCCGACATCGCGCTGGAGCTGCGAAACCGCGACCGCGAACGCAAGCTGATCAAAAAATGCGAGGAAACCATCGTCAAGATCGACGCGGGCGAATATGGTTATTGCGAGAGCTGCGGCGTCGAAATCGGCTTGAAACGCCTGGAAGCCCGGCCCACCGCGACACTCTGCATCGATTGCAAGACACTCGACGAGCTGCGCGAGCGGCAAGTCGCCAAGTAGCAACAAATACCACTATCCGAAACACGTCAACGCCCTGCGGCTGCGGGGCGTTTTCGTTTTGATTGCGTAGCGCCTCTAGGCGCCTGTCATGCTCCGTGCCGACGGAACTTTGCAGCCGCACTCAGGACAAATGGATGTAGCGGCCCAGACCGTTCTCTGATGAATAACGGACCGTCCCTTGATGAACAACGGAAAATCGAGATGAAAATGTTTGAAAAAATCCAGAACCCGCGTGAAATCCGTGTGCGGCTCGGCATGAACCAGCAGGACTTCTGGGGGCGCATCGGTGTCACCCAAAGCGGCGGATCCCGCTACGAGAGTGGCCGCAACATGCCCAAACCCGTACGCGAGCTGCTTCGGGTGGTCCACCTTGACCAGATCGACCTGAAGAAGCTCAACCGCAACGACGTAGCCGTCCTGTCGTACCTGAAGGCTTCCGAGCCGGCACTCTATCGCCGTCTGCGGACCGAGGCCTCCAGCCACCGCCAGACGACCCGCCGCGGCCGCCGCTGACAGGCCGGGCACTGGACGATCCGGGCGGCTCCCCTGTCGTGATCGGGTTTCCGTTGGGACTCGCGGTGACGCCCTAAGGCGTCACCCTGACCTCCAGCCCGAGCATGCGGATACGCGCCGCGAAGAACTCCAGCCAACCTGCAGGCAGCGCCTGCAGGTGCCCCGCTTCCGGCTGAAACGACGGCCGCGCCAGGCTGTATAGCAACACTCCCTCGAGCCGTACCCCTGCGGCGAGCCGCTCCCCAAGCAAATCCAGGTAGGCAAGCAGTTCGGATTCCTCAGGTGGCGCGCCGTCCCAGGCAAACATGCACGTCTGGACCCAGGTCGGACAGAGTCCTGCAGCGGCCTGCAGATTCGCCCTGACCCGCTCCAGGCCAGCCCGTGAATTGTTGACCTTGCGCATCCCCACGCCCGGGGCACGGTCGACCTTGAACCAGACCTCGCCTTGCAGCGCTCGCAAACCCGCCACGCCAGCCTGGACCGGAGCTCGATGCATCAGGCTGCCGTTGGTAATCAGAACCGTCTTTACCGCATCGGGCACGCCCGCTTCGCGGCGCACCTGGCCGATCAGATCCACTACCTGCCCGAACTCCCTGGCGCTGGTAGGCTCGCCGTTTCCCGACAGCGCGATGTCGTTGAGGCGGCGCGCATCCGGGGCAACACGCTGCTGCAGAAAATCGCCATGCAAGACATCGTCGAGGAGGCCCTTCAACTCCGACCGCAGCCTGGGAAGGTCGATGGCAGGCGGGACGCCTCGCGTGAGATCCGGCACCTGGCAGTAGACGCAGCGCCAGTTGCAGGCATTGTTGACGTTCAGGTTCACGCCGATGGAAACCCCGCCGGCCCGCCTGGAGACCACCGGGTAGACATAAAGCAATCCCGCCACGCCTCGATCGTGATCAGCGGCCGTGAGCCGTGCCTTATCGCCTTCCGGCCGTATTTTCTTCTTTAAATCCTGCATTTAGTGATCAGCCTGATCATCAATTAATGGAATATCGGGGCATTCGCTGCGTTATCGAGACTGCACTGTCGAGCCCTGGCGCCGGCAAGCCGGAGACCGCCGTCATTCCGTCAGCATCGCACGCCTGTGGCCGCCACGGGATCATGATATTCACTAGAGACAAACAACAATTTTCTTCTGGGTGCGGATGACGGATCTGTCCGACAATCCCGGAGGTTGGGGATAAGTACGGGGCGCCATTCAAACTTCAAAAAGGAACTGTCATGAGGAAAGCATTGGTCACATCGGCAATATTGGCTGGACTGCTCGGCCTGGGAGCAGCCTCCGCCTTTGGCGCAGGCGAGGAAGTCCAGGGCATAAAGGTCAACAAGGGCACCGGCGCCGCTGGCGACGGCAACAGCGTCGCGATGAAGGGCAGTCCCCTGCCCCTGCGCGGCCAGGCCATCAAGGTGGGCGAGCCCTTGCCTTCGGCGATGGTGACAGGTGGCAATCTGGGTCCGGTCGACATTGCTACCGGAACCGGCAAGGTGCGCATCATCAGTGTGGTGCCTTCGGTTGATACCCCGACCTGTGAGGCGCAAACCCACGAATTGAGCGAGAAGAATGTCAAGCTCGCCAAACAAGTGGATATGGTGACCATCAGCATGGACCTGCCGTTCGCACAGCAGCGTTTTGCCAAGGAAGCGAAGATCAAGAACGTGACCTTTTACTCCGACTACAAAACCGGGGAATTCGGATTGAACAACGGCCTGTTGATCGATCCCCTGCACCTGCTGGCGCGCGCGGTGATTGTGACTGATAAGAACAACATCGTGCGCTACGTCCAGATCGTGCCGGAAGTGACGGAGCTGCCCGACATGGCCGCCGCGATGGAAGTGGCGAAGAGCCTGCTCTAAGGCACTTCTCGCCAGATAAAGAAAAGCCCCGCCTGGTGCGGGGTTTTTTGTTTATGGCGTGACGAAATTGACCCTGCGCCTTCGAATCGTGTGGCTTATGGCGGAGGGTGAGGGTCAAGACGCGAGTATCGCGAGCTTCTTCAGGCGCTCGCTAACCGGCCTCCGGCCGGGTTAAGTGCGACAGCACGGCGAGGCGCCAATCGAACCCCCGATGATTTTGGCGGAAGGGGTGGGATTCGAACCCACGAGAGACTTTCGTCTCTGCCGGTTTTCAAGACCGGTGCATTTAACCACTCTGCCACCCTTCCCAATTCCGCCTGATTTAGCTCCGACATAACCTGGTGGTTAGTCTGCGCAAGCGCCGGCTCCGCAGGCGCCAAGTCAGGTGCATTCAACCGCTCTGCCAACCCTCCGCTGTTACCTAACGCTCTGCCACCCTTCCTATTGCGCCAGATTCAACTCCGACCCGCCCCTTGAAACCGCCCAACCCGCGCCTAGTTTACATGCTGGGGCTACACAGAGGCCGGGCGCGCCATGAACGGTCGAGAGCGCACGAGAAAAAGAGCAAGAAAATGATCGCCGCATAGCGACGGCGCCAGCGACAATAATTGAAACTTTACGCTCCGGCGCGTACTCTTAGCATCGTAACTTTTCCAATCAGGAGACTGTAACAATATGCAACCGGAAATCCAGTACGGCGCACCCTCAGGCCAGTTGGCGCTCGCGCAAAACAAGGTGCTGCGCAACACCTACCTGCTGGTAGCTCTCACGATGGTTCCGACGGTGATCGGCGCGATGGTCGGCATGGCCACCGGCGGCATCATCATGCAGCATCCGATCATCGGTTCGCTGGTCATGATCGCGGCAGTCATCGGCCTTCAGTTCGCGATTGCGAAAAACCGCAACAGCGGCCTCGGCGTGGTCCTGTTGCTGGGAATGACGTTCATCCTCGGCTGGTGGCTCGGTCCGCTGCTCAATGTCGCCTTGTCGCTTCGCAACGGCCCGCAATTGATCGGCATCGCCGCTGTAGGCACCGGCGGCATCCTGGTCGCCATGAGCCTGATCGCAACGACGACAAAGCGCGATTTCAGCTTCATGGGCAAGTTCCTGTTCGTCGGCATGATCGTGCTGCTGCTCGCCATGCTCGCCAACATGTTCTTCCAGATACCGGCGCTGGCGCTGACGATTTCCGCCCTCGTGGTGGTCGTGTTTTCGCTGTTCCTACTGCATGACGTCAGCCGCATCGTGAACGGCGGTGAGACCAACTACATCATGGCGGCGACGGGCGTTTACATGAGCCTGTTCAATATTTTCGCGAACCTGTTGCACCTGCTGATGGCTTTCTCGGGCGAGCGCGACTGAGCGCACCCGGCATCAGCACAAAAAAGGGCGGCTTCGGCCGCCCTTTTTCTTTTCCGGTTTCAGTCAGCGCTCGAAGACGGCAATGGATTCGACGTGGGAGGTATGAGGAAACATGTTGACCACGCCTGCCGCGGTCAGCCGGTAGCCGCCGGTGTTCACCAGCACGTTGGCATCACGCGCCAGGGTTGCC
>JBKJUC010000070.1:0-15598 GCA_046590325.1 Burkholderiales bacterium
GAACTCAGGGATTTTCACGGCAAATATTTCAATGTCACCGGCGGATTCCGGGTGACGACCGATGCGCCGCGCGATCCCGAACGGCGCGTGCTGCTGTTCGGTGGATCAACCCTGTTCGGACAGGAGGTGCCGGATTCGCAAACCATCGCCAGCTATCTGCAGCGCCTGCTGAATGCGCAGAGCGTGCGCTGGGAAGTCCGCAACTTCGGCCTGGTCGGGATGAATGCCGCGCAGCAGACCCGGATCCTGAAAAGGGTCCAGCTGCGCAAGCGCGACATCGTGGTCTATTACCACGGCGTCAACGACATCTACTACCTCGTATTTGGCGGCTATCGGGAAGGCTGGGTGAACGGCGTGCCGGCGTTCCGGCCGGTGCAAAAACTGAGCCCTTTGCACAAGACGCTGCACAGTTGGCACGAACGGTTCAAAGACTACAGCTATACGGCGCAGGTGGCGCTCGACATCTATCAGCGTGCGGAACCGACGACTGTGACCGATCCGGAAGAGCTCGAACGCAACTTGGAATTCGCCGTGGGCCAGTTCCACTCTGCCGTGATCGAAGCGGCCGGGATCGCGCGCGCCTCGGAGGCGGAATTCATGCAGTTTCTGCAGCCGCAGGTGTTTGTGAATGAACAACTAACGCCCTATGAACAGACACTGATCGCCAATCCCCTGGGGACCGCGCCCGGCGTGGAAACGGCCTTCCGCAAGGGCTATCCGCGCCTGCGCGAAACTGCCGTCGTGCTCGAACGCGACGGCATAGCCTATCGCGACATTTCGGATTCCCTGGACCGGCGGCCGCCGGGTATAGAGGTATTCCTTGATTTTTGCCACGTGGCACACCGCGGCAACGAACTGGTTGCGCAACGCATGATGCGCGACTACTTCCAGGCGCGCATCGACCGCTGAGCGGTATGCCCTTCAGTCGGGTTCGACCGTGGCGCTGTAGTCGTGCAGCAAAGCCGGATCCTGCTGTTCCTTGAGCAGCAGGCAATTCCCGCATACCAGCACTTCCGCGCCGGTTGCCATGAAACAGCGGAATGCGTCCTCAGGGGTGCACACGATAGGTTCACCGCGGACATTGAAACTGGTATTGACCAGGACGGGACAACCCGTGCGTTCCTTGAAACGCGTTAGCAGTGCGTGATACACGGCATTGGTTTCACGGTGCACGGTCTGGATCCGCGCGGAATAGTCGACGTGGGTCACCGCCGGAATGTCGCTGCGCGACACATTGAGCTTGTCGATGCCGAACAATGCGTCTTGTTCCGCCGTCATCGAGCGCCGCCGGCCCGGCGCAATTCCCGCGACCAGCAGCATGTAAGGACTGTCGCCCGCCAGGTCAAACCATTCCGAGACGTCTTCGCGCAAGACCGACGGAGCGAAGGGGCGGAACGATTCCCGGAATTTCACTTTCAGGTTGAGCGTCTTCTGCATGGTCGGGGAACGCGGGTCCGCCAGGAAAGAGCGGCCGCCCAGGGCGCGCGGTCCGAACTCCATGCGACCCTGGAACCAACCGACGGTTTTCTCGCGGACGAGGGCGTCTACGGTTGCATCCAGCAAGGCGATTTCATCGAGTACCGCATATACCGCCCCCGCTGCGGCGAGCCGCGTTTCGATTTCCTGCTGCGAGTATCCCGGGCCGAGGTAGGCGCCGCGCATGCTGTCGCCGGCGACGGGGGTCCTCGCAGCGCCTGTGAACATATGGTGCACGACCAGTGCCGCGCCGAGTGCGCCGCCGGCATCTCCCGCAGCCGGCTGGATCCATATGCTGTCGAAGACGCCGTCGCGAAGTACTTTGCCGTTGGCCACGCAGTTGAGGGCGACGCCTCCGGCAAGGCAGAGATTGCGCGCGCCGGTTGCGGCCGCGAGCGACCGGGTCAGCCTCAGCACGATTTCCTCAGTCACTTGCTGGACCGAGGCCGCCAGGTCCATGTGGCGTTGGGTCAATGCCTCGTCCGGACGGCGAGCGGGGCCCCCGAACAGCAAATCGAACTTCGGCCCTGTCATGCGCAATCCGGTGCAATAGTCGAAATAGGACTGGTCGAGGCGGAATGTGCCGTCGGACTTCAGGTCCATCAATTCGCTGAGTATGGCTTGCGCATAACGCGGCTCCCCGTATGGGGCCAGCCCCATGAGCTTGTATTCCCCGGAGTTCACCTTGAATCCGGTGTAGTAGGTAAACGCTGAGTACAACAAGCCGAGCGAATGCGGAAAATGAAGTTCGCGGATGATCTCGAGACTGTTTCCCCGCCCCAGTGCCGCGCTCATCGTTGCCCACTCTCCGACGCCGTCCATGGTCAGCACCAGCGCATCCTCGAACGGCGAGGGGAAAAAGGCGCTGGCGGCATGGCTGAGGTGGTGCTCGGAAAACAGCAACCGCGTTTTCCAGTCGAAATCCTTGTCGAAGGCGCGGAACTCGCGGCGCAGCAGGTCTTTCTGGAACAGCTTCTCCCTGAGCCACACCGGCATGGCGGCGCGGAAGGACTCGAACCCGCGCGGGGCGAAGGCCACGTAGGTTTCCAGCAGGCGCTCGAATTTCAGGAACGGCTTGTCGTAGAAAACGACATGGTCGATATCCTTGAGCTTCAGTCCGGCATGGTCCAGGCAATAGCCGATCGCGTGCCGCGGAAAGCGCGCATCGTGCTTGCGGCGTGACAGCCTTTCTTCCTGCACGGCCGCGACGATGTCTCCGTCGCAGACCAGCGCGGCAGCGCTGTCGTGATAGAAAGCGGAAACGCCAAGAATGCGCAAGGCCGCGGGTGCCGGTCAGAAGAGGGCGTAAATGAAGGGCGCAAGGGCGGAACCCTTGGCCAGTACCAGCAGCCCGCCGAAGATCAGCATCATCACGATCATCGGCAGCATCCAGAACTTCTTGCGGACCCGGAGGAAGGTCCACAGTTCCGCGAGGAAACTCATGTTAGAACTGGTTGCGCAGCGAGTCGGCCGCCGGGCCGGGCGGCTGACGTTCGATCCAGTAGCTGCGGGCAGCCGGGTCAAACCGCAGGCGCAGCGGATCCTTGCCGAGAATCCGCATGACCAGCCCGGTGGGCACGACCGTGAAGTAAAACAGCACGCCGAGGATGACCGGCGATACGAGTCGATGCAGCAGCCTGCCGACGCCTTGCCAAGCAGAGTTCAGCGGGCGCAACGCCCAGGGCAGGAAAAATGCGGCGACAAAGAACAGGGTGGCCGCGCCCAGCGCCCACCAGCGCAACCTGCCGCCGGAGAACGCAGGCCAGAGGAAAACGAGCGTGAACACCAGGGCGAAGACGATGCCGAAGCTTCGTTCGGAGCCCGCCGGGGTCTGCCGGTCATGGTCCAGGTGTTCGGGAAGTGGGGATTTCTGTTTCATGGTCATTCCGGATTCCGCCGGTCCCGCAGGCATTCTGCCGCCGACCTGCTCGTAGCCCGAGAATATAACAGGAGCGGCGCCGCGCGGAACATCGGGCGGAACCGGAGGGTGCGCAATCGCTGTCTGGCGATTGTCGGCCGCCGCGGAACGTTCACCCGGGAATCCGGTCAACAAGCAGGGACAGGTTGAGGATGCCGGCGCCCGCCCCGCACACTTAGGCGGTTTTTCGCCCAGGTTCGTTCCGCTACATTAGCGCGCCGCAATTTGCGGCCTTCGTACCCCTCAGATGCAAGGAGAAACTTAAGTGCAACATCAGCTTCCACCGCTGCCCTACGCGCTCGATGCACTGCAGCCGCATATTTCCAGGGAAACCCTCGAAATCCATTACGGCAAGCACCACCAGGCCTATGTAACCAACCTTAACAACCTGGTGAAAGGTACTGAGTTCGAAAACCTGTCGCTGGAAGACATCATCAGGAAATCGTCGGGTGGAATTTTCAACAATTCGGCGCAGATCTGGAACCACACTTTCTACTGGCACAGCCTTTCGCCCAAGGGCGGCGGGCATCCGAAGGGCGGCCTTGGCGAGGCGGTGAACAAGAAGTTCAGCTCGTTTGATGCATTCAAGGAAGCCTTCACCAAAAGTGCGGTCGGCAACTTCGGTTCCGGCTGGACCTGGCTGGTCAAGAAGGCCGACGGTACCGTGGATATCGTCAATACATCCAACGCCGCCACGCCGTTGACCGGGGCCGACAAACCGTTGCTAACCTGTGATGTGTGGGAGCACGCCTACTACGTGGACTACCGCAATCGCCGGCCAGACTACGTCGGCGCATTCTGGAACCTCGTGAACTGGGAATTCGCAGCGAAGAACTTCGCCGGCTGAAATCGGGCCGATCGTGGATTACGGGTCAAGGGCGCTCCGGCGCCCTTTTTCCTGCGGATGATGGCCGGGCGCAATGGGTCGCCATGACGCCGGACTATTGCGGCACTCATCCCGGTTATCTACACTATCCCCGGCTTTCACCATGGAAAAGGGGAGTAGAGATGAAAAATCCGTTGGATTCGTTGTGGGGCACGGTAGTATCGGGAGCGGTTCTCACCGTGATCTTCTATTTCGTCGTCAAAGCGCTGATCGGGGGATAAGAACATGGATTACGTGCCTGCGATATCCCGTTGGATCCACCTGCTCGCCGGTGTGATGTGGATCGGCCTGCTTTACTACTTTAACTTTGTCCAAGTTGCCGCACTGAAGGCCGCACAGGCGGACAGCACGGCGGCCGGCATTACCAAGCATGTGGCGCCTCGCGCGTTGTTTTACTTCCGCTGGGCCTCGGTGGTCACCTGGCTCGCCGGCGCTGCGCTGCTGGGCGCCAATTTCGGCAATGCCTTTCTGTTGCAACCCAGTCACGCGGCGATTGGTATCGGCGCATGGCTTGGCACGATCATGCTTCTGAACGTCTGGGGCATCATCTGGCCCAACCAGAAAAAAATACTTGGCATCGTCCAGGCAACCGATGAGGAAAAGAACAAGGCGCGCAGGAGGGCATTCCTGGCGTCGCGATTCAACGTGATGCTGTCGATGCCGATGCTGTTCCTGATGGCGGCCGGCGGGCATAGCGCGATTTTCTTCGGCGCCTGAGCCCTACGCGTTCCTGGAAAGCGCACGGCGATGCCGTGCGCTTTTCTATTCTCCAGGAGCGGCCTTCGTTACTTCGCGGGTGGAAGTTTCGACAGACCTTCGACGCGGTCCCCGGCCTTGATGCCGCGCTTGCTGAACCAGCCCCGGTTCACTTCCAGGGCGTAGGCCGCTGGGCCCCGGGAGCCGTGGGCGTCCTCCGAAAACGGAACCATGTCCTCAATGTTGAGGATGCGGCCGCCGCCGTCGATGAATGCAACCGAAAGCGGGATGCGGGTGTTTTTCATCCACATCGCGGTGACTTCCGTTTCAGGGTAGAGAAAGATCATCCCCGTGTTCTCGCCCAGTCGGTCGCGGAACATCAGGCCCTGACGCCGTGTGTCCTCCGTGTTGGCCACTTCCGCGCGCAGTTCGTGGTTTCTGATCTTCAGGGGATAGGTCAGCAGCGGGTCTGCCTGGACCGATCCGACCAGGATGGCCAGGCCGGCAAGCAGGTTCGCGAGCATTCGTAAAACGTGCGACGAAATCATGTAATTTCGCAGGATGAAATGAGCTTGCATGGAATGAACCGCCGCGAATTTGACCACATAAACGACCGCAATCGGCCGTTCCGGAATGGCGGAAAATTAAAACAACGCATGATCTGCCTTCCGGGCAGACCGATTTACTGCTTTTCCCGTGTGCCGGCATGCGTTTGCACGAATGAAAATGGGGCATTCGTCGCGAGTTTTGCAAAACGGAATCGGGCGCGACTGACGTAGCGTCATTTGTGCATCGCAATAACAGAACCTTTCGCAAGTGCCTGAGCCAAGGGTAGAAATGTATTGACATTGCCGGGCGTTGCTCTTAATTTTGGAACCGCTGTAAAGCTGGAAAGAATCTGAGGTCTTGGAGAGAGTTTCTCGGTGGTCCTGTCTCGCTTTACACATAAAAGTCGTAAATCAAAACCAATGCGCGGCGTCGTATTCAGGTGCTGCGCACTTCTTCGGGAGGTTTCAAAAAAAATGGTGAAGCAATCGTCGCACTTCAAACGTGCTGCGGTGTCCATCGCTGCTGTCGCAGCGCTCGGCGCTTCCGGGCTCGTCTCCGCTATCGGTGTTGATACGCTTGAGTCCAAGCTGTATCCCAACTACGTAACGGACGACATGCTTCTGAATGCCGACAAGGATGCCCAGAACTGGCTCCACTACGGCCGTGATTATCAAACCACCCGCTACAGCCCGCTGACCCAGATTAACCGGGACAACGTCAAAAAGCTGAAACCCATGTGGAATCTGTCGTTCGGTATTCTCGAAGGACAGGACAGCCAGGCAGTTGCGGTGAACGGAATGATCTATGTCACGACTTCTTTCAACAAGGTCATCGCGGTCGATGCGGTCTCCGGCAAGGTTCAGTGGAAGTACGAGCGCGAACTGCCCGGCGACGTGTTCCCGAAGCTTTGCTGTGACGTCGTCAACCGCGGCGTAGCGGTCTACAAGAACAAGGTCTACCTGGCGACCCTCGACGCTCACGTCGTGGCCCTCGACAATGCGACCGGCAAGGTGGTCTGGGACAAGAAGATGGGTGATTACACCTACGCCGAGACCTTCACGATCATGCCGATGGCCTTGCGCAACAAGATCATCTTCGGTACGGCTGGTGCTGAATATGGTGTGCGCGGCTGGATCGCTGCAATCGATGCCGACACGGGCGCTCCGGTGTGGAAGACCTACACCATTCCCGGACCCGGCGAGCCTGGTAACGACACCTGGCCCGGCGAGTCCTGGAAGTACGGTGGCGGCTCCGCCTGGATTACCGGTGCTTACGACAAGGAAACCAATGCGCTCTACTGGCCCGTTGGTAACCCTGGTCCCGACTTCGACCGCCATGTCCGCGTTGGTGACAACCTGTTCACCAACAGCAACCTGACGCTCGATCCGGATACCGGCAAGATCAAGAGCTACTTCAACTACACGCCCAACGACCCGTACGACTACGACGGTGTGAATGAAATGATTCTCGTCGACGTCGGCGGCAAGAAGCTGTGGTTGCACGGCTCGCGCAACGGCCATCTTTACGGCATCGACCGCGTCAACACGGTCAAGGCCAAGGCTGGCCAGGAGCACAAGTGCGTCTGGGTCACCGCCATGCAGCGCGTGAACTGGACCAAGCCGATCACCCCGGCCAACAACTGCAAGCCGATCTACAACTGGCCCGAGAAGGACGTCGTGTACGACAAGGTAACCACCGATATCGCGCCGTCCCTGGACGGCGGTAAAGAGTGGCACCCGATGGCGTACAGCCACCGCACCAAGATGGTCTACGTGCCCATTTATGATTTTGCAATGGACCTGCAGGCCAAGAAGATGGAGTGGAAGCGCGGCGAGTGGTACCTGGGCGCGAAGGTCATCAACTTCAACGCAGGTGCTGGCCTGATCAAGGGCTTCGACGCTGCAACCGGCAAGCTGGTCTGGTCGAAGTCCCAGAGCTACCCGGCAACCAGCGGCACGCTGGCCACCGCGGGCGGCCTGGTGTTCTACGGCGATCCCGAAGGCAACTTCAATGCCGTGAACGACGAAACCGGCGAGCATCTCTGGTCCTTCCAGACCGGCTCCGGCATCCACGGCAACCCGACTTCCCACACCGGTCCCAATGGCAAGCAGTATGTGACCATTGTCTACGGCGCGGGCGGCGGCGGCATCTGGCCCATCTACTTCGCCGAGTGGTACAAGAAGAACCAGAAGGGTGGCGGCTTGATGGTGTTCGCGGTAGACGATTGATCGTTTCAGTTAGTTGCAACTAAAGAGAAGGCAAGGGGGGGCGAATTGTCTGCCCTCCCTTCTTTTTTGTGGAGCAGCGGCAAAGACCGCTTCCCGTACATTTCGGGTAAACCAGAATGGCATTGAGAGCGTTTTGTGGACTTAAGGGGAACGACCTGTCGATTCCTGGAGGAGTACCAATAGTGCGCAAGTTCCTGACCTTTTCCTGCATCATTACCCTGTTTGCCGTTGTCGCCACTTCTGTGCGTGCGCAGACCGCGGATCCAGATGAATTCACCGATACCCTCGAACGTTCCAAGGCCAAAGGTAAGCTGATTGCCTGCGCCGATCCCTACAGCTTTCCGTCCTCCGCGCAGAGCGAACCGCCCGGATTCGACGTCGAAATCATGCGCGAGGTTGCCAAGCTTGGCGGCATGCGCCTGTTCATGGAGTGGGTCGATACTGGAACCCGCGGCGGTACATCCAGGGCGTTCCGTAATTCGATCCTGAGGAAGAAGTGCGACGTCTTCCTGGGCCTTTCCGACAATGGTGACGACGACATGCTCATGGGGCAGCTTCAGTTCAGCAAACCCTACCTCGGCATGGGTTACATCCTGGTCGTGCAGGGCAAGGCGGCGGACATGAAAACGCTCGCCGAATTGAAGAGTGCCAACATCAAGGTTGGCGTGCCCATGTCGACGCCGATCGACGACTATCTTTATACCCACGACATTCCGCGGGGGCTGTATCTCGACAACCGGCGCATCATGCAGGGAATGGCAAAGGGCGAGGTGGATGCCAGCATAGTGTGGGGGACGGCGTTTACTGTCGCCCGCAAGGAATTTCCCGATGCCAAGTTCCGGATGGTGGAGGGTTATGTGCCCGAGCCCGATCAGCGCTGGAACCTGAATTTCGTTGTCCGCAAGCAAGACAAGATGCTCATGGAGTTCATCAACGGTGGCATAACCGAGCTTTTGTCGAACGGCAAGATCAAGCAGATAGTTGAGAGCTACGACGTGCCTTTCTACGCGCCTTTTTCGTGACCTGTTTTCTGTCAGGGGGGGTTGTTTAACATGGCTGGTTTGATATCTGTTTTCAGGAATTGCGCGGTGGCTTCCGCGATGGTATTCGGATTGGCGATGGTGGCGGTTGTGCAGCCGGCTTCCGCGCAGCATCAGGCGAACGCGAACGACATGGAACTGCCCACGAACGACGCCAAAGTCGTGGAGAAGGGCAAGGGCATGTTTGCCCAGCGCTGCTCGTTCTGTCATGGTGGCGATGGTCATGGCGGCAAGGGGCCCTGCCTCTCCTGTGGCGTGTTCAAGTACACGGGAAATACGAATTCGGAAATCTATGCAACGATCGCTGTCGGTGTGCCCAAGAACATGGGTGGAACCATGGGTGCATTCGGAACGACCATGAGCATGGAGGAAATCCAGAGCGTCATTACCTTTCTGCGCTGGGAGGAAACGCGCAGAATCGCGGCCGGCGAGATTCCCGATCCGAAGAAGAACGTGCAGGAGATGCCGGTATTCCCCACCACCAATTAGGGAGCTGCAGCACCAAAGCAAAAGGCCGGCTGATGCCGGCCTTTTGCTTTTCCAGGCAGATTCGGTCAGTGCTTGCCGGTGCTGCCGAAACCGCCCCCGCCTCGCGCACTATCTTCGAAAGCATCGACGACGTTGAATCCGACCTGGACCACTGGTACCACGACAAGCTGGGCGATGCGCTCCATGGGATTGAGGGAAAATGCGAGGGAGCCACGATTCCATACCGAAACGAAAATCTGCCCCTGGTAGTCGGAATCGATCAGTCCGACAAGATTGCCGAGCACGATGCCGTGCTTGTGGCCTAGCCCGGACCTTGGCAGGACCATCGCGGCCAGGCCGGGCTCGGCAAGGTGGATGGCGATGCCGGACGGAATCAACTCGGTTTGGCCGGGCTTCAGTTCTACCGGCGCATCGATGCATGCGCGCAAGTCCAGTCCAGCCGAGCCGGCGGTTGCGTAGGCGGGGAGCTGATCGTGCAGGCGCGCGTCGAGAATTTTGACGTCGATATTTCGCATTGTTTTCTTACTTTTTTGTGAGAGATCAGACGGGAACGGTGCTTTTGCGCGGGCGATAGAGCTTGGCGATATGGCGTATTAGCGCGCGAGCCTGATCAAGTTTCGGGGCGCGTGCAAGTTTATGCGTGCCGTCGTCATCGATTAGCAGTAGTTCGTTATCGTCGGAACCAATTGCGGATTGCGCTAGATTGGCCGCAAGGAGCGGCAGTTTTTTGCGCTGGCGTTTGATCTGTCCGTTTTTCTCGAGGTCCTCGCTCTCCGCGGCGAAGCCGACGCAGAAAGGTGGGTTGGGACGATTAGCCACAGCTTGGATGATATCGGGAGTGGGGGTGAGCTCGAGTGCCGGGATGCCATTTTCCTTCTTGAGCTTGCGACTGCTTCGATTCCGCACCTGATAGTCGGAAACGGCCGCAACGCCGATGAAGATCTCCACTCCGGGCACCTGCGCAATCACGGCATCTAGCATTTGCTGCGCAGTCTCGATGCGGATCAACCGTGCAGACGGTGGAGGTTCCATGGCGGTCGGACCAGAGACCAGGGTCACTTGAGCGCCGGCCTCGATCGCCGCGCGGGCTATCGCGTAGCCCATTTTCCCCGAACTCCGATTGGTAATGCCGCGGACCGGGTCAATCGGTTCGAAGGTGGGGCCCGCAGTAATCAGTACCTTCGTGCCAGCCAGTGGCTTCGGCTGGAACCAGGCGGAAATTTCCCGGACAAGATCGGCGGCTTCGAGCATGCGGCCCATGCCGACTTCGCCGCAGGCCTGGTCGCCCGCGTCCGGACCCAGAACAAGGATTCCGTCCTGGCGCAGTTGGGACATATTGCGCTGGGTCGCAGCGTTTTCCCACATCTGGCGGTTCATGGCGGGCGCTACCATCAGCGGGCACTCCCGGGCAAGACACAGGGTCGCGAGTAAGTCGTCCGCAGTGCCATGCACGAGCTTGGCCATGAAATTTGCAGTGGCCGGCGCGACGACTATCAGGTCCCGATCGCGCGACAGTTCGATGTGCGGCATGCCGCTGGCCACACGATTGTCCCACATGCCGGTGAAAACCGGTTTGCCGGACAGCGCCTGCATCGTGACCGGCGTAATGAATTGGGCCGCAGCCTCGGTCATTACGACCTGAATATCCGCGCCGGCGCGCTGGAGTTCGCGCACCAGCTCGGCGGACTTGTACGCTGCTATGCCACCGGTCAGGCCGAGCAAGATGCGTTTATTCGCGAGTTCAGTCATGGGAATAGTCTAACGGATTTGCCGTGCTTGAAGTGTAAACTGTTGTTGTGAATACGAAAAACTGTCAGGAGGATTCATGGCAATCACGGATTGGCCCGAAGACGACAGGCCGAGGGAAAAGCTGCTGTCCAAGGGCGCAGCTTCGCTCTCAGATGCGGAGCTCCTTGCGATTTTCCTGCGCACCGGGGTTCGTGGTGCAAGTGCAGTCGACCTGGCGCGCCGACTGTTAAGGAATTTCGGCTCTTTAGCCGGATTGTTCGGTGCAGATCGCGACAAATTCCGTGCAATTCCTGGGATTGGAGACGTCAAGTATGTCCAGCTCCAGGCCGTAGTTGAGATGGCGCGTCGGGCATTAATCGCAGACGCCAAGGCCGGCGTTAACCTGAGTTCGCCGGCATCGGTCAGGGATTTCCTCAGGCTGCAATTGCAGAACCGGAAGGTGGAGGTGTTTGTCGGAATTTTCCTCGATGCCCAGAACCGGGTGATTGAGGTGGAAGAGCTGTTCGCCGGAACCCTGACCCAGACCAGCGTCTTTCCGCGCGAAGTCGTGCGTCGGGCGCTGCACCACAATGCAGCGGGAATGATTTTCGCCCATAACCATCCATCCGGAGTGGCTGAGCCAAGCCACGCCGACGAAACCCTTACTCAAACGCTGAAACAGGCCCTGGCACTCGTGGATGTCCGGGTTCTCGACCATTTCATCATCGGCAAGGGCGCTACGCTGTCATTTGCTGAACGTGGCCTTATTTGACGGCGCCCGAAAGCATTGAGTAAGTGGCTGGAAATATGCTATAAAGCGCGCTTCCCGAATTTCAGCGGGCCGGTGGCTTACCGTACTGGTCCTGGATTAAATCGGATCGTCTTGCAGCGATCCTCAGCAACAAAGCCTGGAGAAGTCATCATGGCAAGAGTTTGCGAAGTTACCGGCAAGAAGCCGATGGGCGGGAACAGCGTTTCCCACGCCAACAACAAGACCAAGCGCCGTTTTCTGCCCAATCTTCAGTACCGGCGCTTCTGGGTCGAGAGCGAGAGCCGCTGGATCAGCATGCGTGTTACCAACGCGGGATTGCGCACCATCGACAAGAAGGGCATTGACGTCGTCCTGGCGGAACTACGCGCCCGCGGCAACAAGATCTGACCGGAGAATAGAACATGCGTGAAAAAATCAAACTGGAATCGTCCGCCGGCACGGGACATTTCTACACCACGACAAAGAATAAACGCACTAAACCGGACAAGATCGAGATGAAAAAATTCGATCCGGTCGTCCGCAAGCACGTCATCTACAAGGAAACCAAACTCAAGTAGTCGAGCTTGGGTGATCCGGGTTCAAGCACGCCCGGTCAGCACAAACAAAAAGCCCGACGAAGCGGGCTTTTTGTTTGTGCTGCTGACTCGTGTCTTCAGGCGTAGCGGCGCAGGGTGCGGGAAAAGTCGCGCAACGGCGCGATGCCGCTTTTTTCCGCGCGGTGGCACCAGTCTTCAAGTTGTGACAACAACTGTTCCTTGGTCGCCGTCGAGCGCTGCCACAATGCCGCCAGTTCCTGGCGCATGGTGTAAACCGTGTCCAGTACCTTGCTGGTTTTCAAAACTTCGTCGAGCTGGGCCTTCTCCTGTGCCGGTACGAACTTGGCGTCCAGGTGCAGCCAGCGCTTCATGCCTTGAAGGTCGATCGCATGACCGTGCTTGTGTTCGCGCACGCGGCGCAATTCTTCTGCGCAGGTTGCTTTCAGCGTACGGGTGAAGCGGGCCAGCACGTCGTAACGATGGGTAATCACGGCCTGCAGAGTCTGTTCGTCGCATTTCGCCTTGGCCGGATCTATCTTGACCTGGGGTGCCAGCTTCTTGACCTGCGCGAGGCCCAACGCTGAAAGAATCCGGATGTAGGCCCAGCCGATGTCAAATTCGTACCACTTGTTCGACAGCCGCGCCGAGGAGGCGTAGGCGTGGTGATTGTTGTGCAGTTCTTCGCCGCCGATCAGAATTCCCCAGGGCACGATGTTGGTGCTCGCATCTTCTGCCTGGAAATTGCGATAGCCGAAATAGTGGCCGACCCCGTTGATCACGCCAGCCGCGGTCACGGGAATCCATAACATCTGGACGGCCCAGATGGCCAGGCCAACCGGCCCGAACAGCAAAATGTCGGTGACCAGCATCATGCCAACGCCGCCTTTGTCCGATCGCGAGTAGACATTGCGCTCGATCCAGTCGTCTGGCGTGCCATGGCCGTATTTGTCGAGGGTTTCCTGGTTCGCGGCTTCCTTGCGATATAGCTCACTGCCTTCCAGTAAAACCTTCTTGAGAGTAAGCACTTGCGGGCTGTGCGGATCCTCTTCGGTCTCGCACTTCGCATGGTGCTTGCGGTGAATGGCGGTCCAGGCCTTGGTAGACATGCCGGTCGTCATCCAGAGCCAGCCGCGGAAGAAATGGGAGGCAACCGGATGCAGGTCGAGCGCCCTATGCGCCGAGTGCCGGTGCAGGTAAATGGTGACTGCCGCAATTGTGACGTGGGTTAAAGCCAGGGCCACGAGAATATAACCCCACCACGGCAGAACGATCAGCCCGCTAGCCCACACCGGAAGGTCCGTAAACCCATTCAAATTCATTCAGGTAACCTCGAATAATCAGAAAGATAACGACGCCGATTCTACAGTAACCGACGATCCCAGTAAGGCCAATTTTTGTAACGCTATGTGCCCTCGAAATTACTAAGCAAAAAGCATGAGAGCTCAGGGGTTTGAGGTGATTTTCGCGATTAACCGTTAAATGCCGCGATTCAGCTCAAATTCAAGCTCAAAAGCGAGATTTTGTTTCGGCGACAATTCGTATCTCCCTCTGGGGAAAGGGGATTTCTATTTTGTTCGACTGAAGCTCCGGCAGATCGACAGGTTGAGTTCGGTCTGGACTGCCAGTTTCTGCTGCGGATTCCCGGTCCATGCCTGCAGTTCGAGCTTGATACCGCTGCCGGCGAAAGCGTGCAGCACTGGGGCATTTGCGGGAGACTTCAGCACATCGGCGTTCTTAGCCGCTGCTTTGCGCAACAGACGAAGCGCAGTTTCCAGTTCCGTCCCGCGGACGATGATGCGGCGGGAGGTCATTTTTCTGACCTCGCCGTGGAAGCCGTCCACGGTTGCCGCGTCGCCAAACCTCACGGATTGATCCAGAAGGATGGCAATGCCCCTGAGGTAATTGGCCACCACTTTCTGCAGGCCGATACCGATGCTGCCGATACCTACCAGAAGACGGCGCAGGATCTTGAGGCTAAGTTATCGCTTCGATCCGGCATCGAATGGCATGGAGTGCGCGCGATGTCGTTCCCAGTTGTCCATGAAAGCTCGCGCCAGTTCGCGATTGCCTCGGAACACCAGCAGGTTCTCCGCATTGCGGAACTGTGCCGCAAATGTGAAATTGAAACTGCCGGTTATCAACACCGGCTTTTCGTCCCGCGCATCGATGACGATGATTTTGTTGTGGGCGGCCGAGTGTACGGCGTCGGCATACACCGGCACGTTCCCGGAGAACAGAAGTCCGACCACATTGTGTCCGATGAGTTCTGCCTGCTCCGGGTCAGCAATGACCTGCACGTCCACGCCACGGCGATGCGCCCTGATCAGGGCGGCGGCGATCCGCTGATGCGTGAAGCTGAATGCCTGCACCAGGACTTGCGAGCGGGCGGTGTCGATGACGCGCTCCACCAGCCCCGCGGCGTCATCCTCCGGGCTGAATGCATACTCGATCGTGCCGCTGCCAGGGACGATGTTCGAGGCATCGAAAGCCCACAAGGGCAAACAGCAGGAAAATGCTGCAATGACCGCTGAAAGTTGACGGATGCGTTTCACGCCGGGGCGTTGCGACGTTCGAGTACCGCGGCGAAGAACCCGTCGGTTTCGTGTGTCTGCGGACGCAACTGGAGGTAGCGTCCGCTTTCAAGGGCAATGCGGCTGTCGCCCAGGACCACCTGGCAATCAAGTAGCTGAAAATCGGGGCGTGAGTCGAGAAAACCAGCAACGACCGCGTCATTTTCCTCGGCGAGAATGCTGCACGTCGCGTACACCAGCCTTCCACCGGGTTTCAGCAGAGTGGCGGCACTTGCGAGAATCGAGGATTGCTTGGCGGCAAGTTCGACGACTGATTGCTCGGACTGCCTCCATTTCAGGTCGGGATTTCGCCGCAGCGTTCCCAGGCCGCTGCAGGGCGCATCGACCAGGACACGGTCGACTTTCCCGCCAAGGCGTTTGATCCGGATGTCGTTTTCGCTCTGGATAAGCTGCGGATGCACGTTCGAAAGTCCGGAGCGCTTCAAGCGCGGCCTGAGATTGTTCAGCCGCTTTTCCGAAACATCCAATGCGTAAAGCCTTCCCTGGGATTGCATGAGCGCGCCCAATGCAAGCGTCTTGCCGCCGGCGCCAGCGCAGAAGTCGACCACCATCTCCCGCCGCTTCGGGGCAAGCAGGTAAGCCAGCAACTGGCTGCCCTCATCCTGGACTTCGATGGCTCCTCCAGTAAAAAGCGCGTGGCGGTTGATGGCGGGTTTCCCCGAGAGCCGGATGCCAACCGGAGAGTAAGG
>JBKJUC010000209.1:0-2771 GCA_046590325.1 Burkholderiales bacterium
GTGCGGCGGGTCCATGTCGCGAATGACGCTGCCTATCGCAGCCGGTGCATGGCGCCTGGCCGAATCGAGCAGGCGCTGGACGAAATCCGCCTTGATCTCGGTGTCGTTGTTGACGAACAGCACCCAATCCTCCGCGCGCGCGATCGCCAGAACGTGGCGCAGCCCCAGCTCGATGCCGCCTCCCCACCACAGCGACCCATCGCCCTTCAGCAGCGTGACCCCCGGCTGCCGCGACAGGAACTCGCCGCTGCCGTCGCTGGATCCGTCGTCAATCACGACGACGTTCACAGGCTCGTCAGCCGCCTGCGAATGCAGGCACTCGAGGAAGCGCCGCGTCATGCCAAGGCGGTTATGGACCGGCATCAGGGCGTGGACCGTCATCGCCTTCCGCCAGCGCGGATTTCGACGAGCAGGCTGTCCCCCGCCCCCGCCGCGTCGATGCAGCGATTGACCGCGGAAAGCGCCGTCATGACGATAGCCAACGCCAGCCGCTTCGCCGGCTGGCGGCGCCCGGCGATGGGCTGCTGTCCAGGTACCGCAGCCTGTCCGCCGCCCCACAACGGGTTGGCCTCGCCGCGAACCAGCGTGCCGCGCATCGCCCGCAGTTGCAGGACGGTCCAGAGGTTTGGCGTGATGCTACGGGTTCGGACCACTCGATAGCCGCAGCGCTCGGCCATGCGCCTGAAGGAAACGGCATCGAAGTGGTGCAGGTGGTAAGGGATGTGCCAGTTGATCCAGCGCACACCGGCCAGCCGGCACCAGAGAGAACGTGTATTCGGAAACACCAGGACCATTCGTCCGCCCGGCGCCAGCCGCGACTTCAACCTGATGAGCGCCTGGTCCGGCTCCGGAATGTGCTCGATGACCTGGTTGAGCACGATCAGGTCGAACGTTACGCCCGCGAACGGCTCGTCCTGGAGGCTGCCCTGGTGGATTCGCAAACCCAGTTCGCCGGCGATGCGCTCGACGTTGGGATCGGCTTCGATGCCGTAGGCCTCCGCGCCCAGTTCGGCTGCCTCGAGCAGCGATACCCCCGCGCCGCAACCGACGTCGAGCATGCGCTCGCCGCGGCGCGCGCCGTACTGTCCCTGGTTGTCCGTACCCCAGAACCACCGGCCCAGGGCGTGCCATCGCGAGCCGGCGCCCTTCGCCTGCGCCGCCAGCTCGGCGGCCACGAGCTGCCTGCGGGGATAATACGAACCATAGAGCAGCGGAAGGTCGGCTTCTGCCAGACGGGGTTCGGTGATCCGATGCCCGCAGTTATCGCAGCGGGCGATGTGAAAGCGGCCGGGATGGCCGTAGCGGTCGTCGAAGGCAGCCCTCACGGCGGTGAAGCGGCTCCCTTCGCATACCGGGCAGTGCTCTTGCCCGCGATGCAGGGACGCTGCCCGAGTTTCGCTGGCCGCGATGTCTCCCGCCACTGGCTGCATCAGGAGTCGATCCGCTCGAAAAAAGTAGTGTTGTAGGCTTTCGCAACCGGCTTGTAGCCTACGTCGCCCAGCAGCCGGACGGTAGGGCATGACGCGAGGGCCAGGATGTCGGTGCGCAGCGTTTCTGCCAGCAGGAAGCGCGGCCGGAAACGCTTCCAGTCGTTCGAGCCCAGCACCTCCGCATCGAGCCCCTCGACGTCGACGCTCATGAAGTCGATCGCCTGGCCGGCCGGCAGGAACTCGGCGAGGAGTTCGCCCAGCGGGCGCACGCCGACTTCTACGCGATCGACGATCCGATAGGGCGCGACATCCTTGAGCCTGGCTTCGTTTTCGTCGAACGTATTGAGCGCAGGCTCATTGAACCTGAAATACGAGAGCGTGCCGGCTTTCGCGGCCACGCCGCACTCGACGTTGATGTCCCTAGGGCGATGCTTGCGGAACAATCGCATGGAGCCCGGCTGGGCGTCGATGTTGATGCCGCGCCAGCCGCGCCGGTAGAAGAGATAGGTGTTGGAGAACCGGACCGGATGATGGGCGCCCACGTCGACGTAGAAGCCGGTCCCTGCCTGTTCCAGCAGCCGGTCCAGGATGAGGTCCTCACCGTTCTGCGCGAAGGAGCGCAGCGGCTGGAAATCGGGATCCCGGAAGAAGCGCCTGATCGCTCTGAGCATCCCGGTCAGTCCTGGAAAGGCAAACCGGGCGATGTGCCGCCTGTTGGCCTGAAGGTTTCGGTCCTGCCGGCGCGCAGTTCCGACCGGATGAATACGGCCGTGGTCCAGCAATAGGGGTTGATCGGTCCGAACCCTGAGAAGTCGATCTGGAACCATCCCTTTTCGCGCAATTCCGCACATGCCTCGGGATACCAGTCCGCATTGTCGAAAATGATCATGCCGTCTCGCTTCGACACCCGGCAGGCCGAGGCGACGCAGGCATGCCGGAAGCGCCCATCGATGACCACGATGTCGAATCCGCCGCCGACACGTTCCGGTGCCGCGATGTAACGCTCGCGGTCGGATTCCTCGATCAGGGTCAGGTTGCGGATGCCGAAGTTGCGCACGATGCCTGCCCAGACCGGGTTGTTCTCTACGGCCACCAGTTCGCGGACCATGCCTGCCCAGAAGACTGACGAGTTTCCGCAGCCGAACTCGAACACCCGCTTGTCGCGCAAATCGAGCGATCGCAAAAATTCGATCGCCGGATAGGTGTACCAGGGAATCGCCGCGCCATTAGCGTCGACCGGGCGCTTCTCCATGAAGGCGCGCTTCCAGCCGAAATCGAGAGCCAGCACCCGCCAGGTCTCGCGGGCTTTGAGCAGATATCTTATCCACAGGCGCATCACGT
>JBKJUC010000032.1:0-14754 GCA_046590325.1 Burkholderiales bacterium
CTTCCAGGGAACCCTGAACCTGTTCAACAAGACGTTCTTCGACGCCTTCCCCGACATCGCGACCATCGCCGCCCTCTGGACCATCTGCGGCATGATCATCGTCACCGGGCAAATGCCGCAGGTCGCCGGCGCCCTGCGGCCGATTTTCGATCCAATCTTGCCGCACACGACTTTGCAGGCGGCCATTTTCTTCGCCGTGCTCGGCGGCATCGGCAGCATTTATCGTGGGCCGCTGGTCGTGGTCGGGACGGGCGCTGCGCTGCTGGCGATCATCCTGTCCAACAATGAACTCCCGGTCCTGTACCTTTACGCGCTCTGGCTCGGACCGACGGTCATGCAGGGAAGCGTCGATCCGACCAACTCCTGGACCTTGTGGACCATCGGCTACACCAAGGTGCCGCACGGGCAGTTCCTGAGGACGGCATTGCCCTACGGCTGCGCCATGGTCGCCGTGACTTCAGCGATCTGCTACTACATGTTCGGCTGACCGGTACGGCCAATGAGCGAGCGCAAGACCTATCGCATCGGCATCGACGTCGGCGGTACGTTTACCAAGGCGGTATTGATCGACAACGTGAGCTTCGAAGTGGTCGAGCGCTACTCCGTCATGACCACGCACAGTGACGCGCGCGGTGTCGCGGCCGGTGTCGTCGAGGTGTTCCGCAACGTCCTCGAGCGTTCGCAGGTCGATCCGAAGGATGTCGTCTTCCTTGCCCATAGCACCACCCAGGCCACCAATGCGCTGCTCGAGGGTGATGTGGCACAGGTCGGCATCATCGGCATGGCGAGCCGCGTCGAGTCCGTGCTGGCGAGGGGCCAGAGCAGCATCCGGGAAATCGAGCTGGCGCCGGGCCGGTTCATGAAACCCGCCCACCGCTTCATCACCACCGACAAGCTGGATGAAGTGCTGGTGCGCCAAACCCTGGAGGAACTGCGTGCCGAAGGCGTGGAAGTGGTGGTGGCGAGCAGCGCGTTCAGCGTGGACGACCAGAGCGCCGAGGAAATGGTCATCAGGGTTGCCGCCGAACTCGGGATGGCGGTCACCGGCGGGCATGAGATCACCAAGCTCTACGGACTGACCACCCGCACGCGCACGGCGGTCATCAATGCCAGCATCCTGCCGAAAATGATCGGCACGGCGAACATGACCGAAGAGGCCGTGCGCGAAGCCGGCATCGGCGCTCCGCTCATGATCATGCGCGGCGACGGTGGCGTGATGGATGTTCAGGAAATGCGCCGCCGCCCGGTCGTGACCATGCTTTCCGGTCCAGCCGCGAGTGTCGCCGGCGCACTAATGTACTTGCGCGTTTCGGACGGCATTTACTTCGAGGTGGGCGGCACCAGCACCAACATCGGCGTCATCCGCAACGGCCGGCCGACAATCAAGCATGCCCGGGTGGGCGGCCACGATACCTACGTGAACTCCCTGGACGTACGCGTCATCGGCATCGCGGGCGGCAGCATGGTGCGCCTCCGGGGAAAAGACATCCATGATGTCGGACCGCGCAGCGCGCACATCGCCGGCCTGCACTACGCCGCATTCGCGAAGACCGAGGATATCGTCGATCCGCGGATCGAGTTGTTCAGGCCGAAGGATGGCGATCCCGACGACTACATTGCAATCCGCTGCGCCAACGGTGAGCGTTACGCGCTTACCAATACCTGTGCGGCCAACATCCTTGGTTATGCCAGGCCCGGATGGCACGCCCATGGCAATGCCGAAGCGGCGCGGCGGGCTTTCGCCCCTCTTGCGCAGCGCACCGGCGTCTCGATCGAGGAGGCTGCGCGCCGGGTGCTGCAAAAAGCCGCGGCCAAGGTGACGGGTGTGGTGGAAGACCTGGTCAGGGAATACGCCCTTGATCGCGACCAGGCGGTGCTGGTGGGCGAGGGCGGCGGGGCCGCTTCGCTGATTCCCTTTGTGGCGGAAATCATGAAGCTGGACTTCAAGATTTCCCAGGACGCAGAGGTCATTTCCTCCATCGGGGTTGCCTTGGCCCTGGTGCGTGAAACCATCGAGCGGCTGATCCCGAATCCGACTCCCGAAGACCTGCAGCGCATCAAGCGCGAGGCCTTCGACGCCGTGGTGAAGCTGGGCGCCGCGCCGGAGAACGTCGAGGTGACCATCGAAGTGGATCCGCAGACGCAGCGCGTACGCGCCACCGCAATGGGTGCATCGGAAATGCGCGCGCAGGACATGCGCAAGCAGGTTACGGAGGAAGAAGCGGCCGCAATCGCCGCCACGTCGATGGGCCTCGCGCCGGATACCGTGAAGCTCGCGGCATCGACCGAAGAGGTTCGCGTCTACCAGGCCGAGGTGCAGGAAAAGAAGTGGAAGATATTCACCAGCCGCCGGCATCCGGTGCGCGCGGTGGACCGCGAAGGCGTAATCCGCATTCAGCGCAGCGACGGCGTCGTCGCGCAGGCTAGCGCCGCGAACGGCCTGCAGCAGTTGCGTGACCTCTGGGAGTCCGTAACCATCTACAACGGCGACAGCGTCATCGCGCCGGACATGTTCGTCGTCGCCGGCCGGCGCATCGTCGATCTCTCCGGCATCACCGCGCTCGACCAGGCGATCGCCATCAGCCGTGGCGAGCTCGAAGGGCTGGCGCCGGAGGCGCCGGTGGTGCTGATCAGCGTACAGGGAGCGCGCGGCTTGTGAACGCCGGACCCTCCGAGCTGGGCATGGAGGCACGGAACCTGGGCCTGATGCAGTTACGGGCCGATCCGCAGTTTTCGCGCATCGAGGCCGGGCGGCGCAGTGCGCTGGTGGAAGCGGCGCTCGCCGATGGCCGTTTCCTGGCTGCGGAGGTCCGGGGCAACCTCGGGGCGAATCCGGCATTCATTGCGACGAACTGCGGCGTGCCGGTGACGGACAGCGAGGACGAAGCCGGTTTCGGCAGCATCGTCGTGTTCGCGGAGTATGCAACCCGGCCGCCTTCCATCACACTTTATGGTCCCGCCATCCGTCGGCTCGATGCGACAATTGCCGGGCAGGGAGCCATTGCGCTGCCTGGCATCGGCGGAACGAGATCGATTTTCCTGGCCCATGAGCTCTACCACCATTTCGATTCCACCCGCAGTGTGCCGCTCAGCCGCCGGCATCGTGTGAACATCTTTCGCCTGGGCTCCTGGGCCTGGACATCAGGCCTTACCAGCCTTGCCGAAATCGCTGCCGGCGCCTTCGCGCAGGAACTGCTCGGACTTTCTTTCCATCCCAAGCTTCTCGATCAATTACTGGTTTAAAGCGAAGAACGATAGCCAAAGAGGACACAGAGGGCATAGAGAAAAGCAGGAATAGCGTAACGGTAAGCCTACTCGGGGGCTTCAATTACATAGCGATTGCCGGGCGTTTAGTCGGTTTCTTGTTGTTGATTTCCTCTGTGCTCTTTGTGACCTCTGTGGCTAATTCCTAAGTTGGAGATTGAATGAAATTCAAAGCCGCGGTACTGAACAAAATCAACGAGCCGATGACGCTCGACACGCTGGACATGGCGCTGCTGGCGCCGACCGATGTCCTGGTGAAGATCAAGGCCAGCGGGCTCTGCCATACGGATCTGGAAGTCATTCAGGGCTCGCTGGCCTATCCGCTGCCCATTGTGTTGGGCCACGAAGGCGCGGGCGTGGTCGAAGCAGTGGGCGCGGACGTGATGCAGGTGAAACCCGGCGACCACGTCATCTGTTCCTGGAATCCGCACTGTGGCCACTGCTTCTACTGCGAACGCGACCTGCCGATCCTGTGCGAACCCTTTGCCCGCCACCAGCCTAAAGGTTTCCTGCTAGACGGCCGCTCGCGCATGAAGCGCGGCGCCGAGCAGGTTCACCACTATTCGGTGACTTCCACGCATGCCGAATACACGGTCGTGCCGGAGTCCGGCGCGATCGTCGTTCCCAAGGAACTGCCGTTCGATCGCGCCTGCATCATCGGTTGCGGCGTGATGACGGGCGTCGGTGCGGCCGTGCGCAAGGCGAAGGTCGCTGCGGGATCCAGCGTTGTGGTGATCGGGTGCGGCGCAGTGGGGCTGAACGTCCTCCAAGGGGCGAAGCTCGTGGATGCCGGGAAGATCATCGCCGTGGATGTTGGCAAGGCCAAGCTGGATCGCGCCATTCAGTTCGGTGCAACCCATGCCGTCGACGGCGCTTCCCAAGACGTTCTCGACCAGATCAAGGCCCTGACCGGCGGGCGCGGAGCGGACTATGTTTTCGAATCAGCGGGCAGCAGGAACACCTTCAGGCTGTCGGTCGAAGCCGTGCGCCCGGGCGGCCAGGTGGTCTGGCTGGGCAAGATCAACGTCAACGAGGACGTGAGCTTCCGCTGGGGCTCGCTGATGGGCGAGAAGCGCATCGTCCGTTCCAGCTACGGCGACGCCCGGCCCCGCCGTGATTTCCCCTGGCTGGCGGAGGAATACCTCAAAGGCAGATTGAAGCTCGATGAACTGATCACCAATCGCATCACGCTGGAACAGATCAACGAGGGCTTCGCCTCGCTGGCCCGCGGCGAGGGGATACGCACTGTCGTTATGTTTGATTAGGTCAAGTTCGTTTGCCACAGAGGTCACAGAGGGCACAGAGGAGGCAGAGCCATGAGAGTTGCTGATCGAAAAATTGTGTCGTCTGCACCCACTTGTCACCATGAGCAGTTTCCTCCCAGATTCTGGTCCCTTGCAGTTCTCTGTGTTCTCTGTGACCTCTGTGGCTAATCCGGTTTTCAGGCATCCGCCAATGGCGAAGGGCCACATCGACGCGGAGCACCGCATGACGGAGCTTGGCGACCTCGAACTGGAATCCGGCGAGGTGATTCGCGACTATCGCCAGTCCTACGTGACCCACGGCGAGCTCAACCGCGAGAAAACCAATGCCGTGCTGGTCTGCGTCTCGCTGACCGGCAACCATCACCGGCTCGATTTCCTGATCGGGCCGGGTAAGGCGCTCGATCCCGCGCATGACTTCATCATCGCCGCCGATCCCATCGCCAACGGCCTTTCGACATCGCCTTCGAACAGCGAGCAGCAGCCCGGAATGGGGTTCCCCCGCTTTACCGTCCGCGACATGGTGGAAAGCCAGTATCGCCTGCTGACGCGCCAGTTCGGCCTTTCCCGCCTGAAAGCAGTCATCGGCGCGTCGATGGGCGGCATGCAGGCCCTGCAGTGGGCAGTGAGCCACCAGCGGTTTATGCGCGCCTGCGTGGCCATGACGCCAATGGCGAAAACTTCACCCTGGGCCGTGCTGGTCACCGAAACGGCGCGATCCTGCCTGATGGCCGATCCGGCATGGACCGGCGATGGCTTCAGCGCCGAGCCCGAGCGCGGCTGGCGTGCCTACACCGGCCTCATGACGGCGTTGCTTAGCCGCACGCCCGCGGCACTTGCGGAGTTTCTGCCGGACTGCGCGGAGTCCCACCTCTGGTTCGAGAAGATCCTGGCGCAGACCCGCGCCAACGGTTTCGACGCGCACGACTATCTCTATCAATCGTGGGCCTATGAGGCGCACGACGTCGGCGCTACGCACGGATTCGACGGAGATACCGGCAAGGCCCTGGCTTCGATTGAAGCGAAAACCCTGGTCCTCGCTCCGGCGCTGGATCTGTTCAATCCCGCCGATGCAGCGCTCAGTGCCGCCGCGAAAATCCCCGGCGCGAAATTCGTCGAGATTCCTTCCGTGCAGGGTCACCAAGCCGCCACCAGCCTTAAGGTCGAGGACGAAGCGTTCCTCAACCGCGTCATCGGCGAGTTTCTCGCTAAAAGCTAAAATTAGACCTTTCACCACGGATACCCTCGCAAAGCGTGGAGTACCCTTTTACGCATTCCGGGGTCATACGCATTCCGGGGTCAGGTCTTGTTTCTTGCATTGATTTGTCGATTTTCGATTCGACTCACGATTGCGTAGTGCAAGCGGAGATGCCGCATCGCGCTCGATTTTGGGAATCTCCTTGGCCAGCATTTCGGAGTTGAGTTTGGGGACGGTCCTGTGCAAGAAGGTTTGCTCTCCCAGAAATACCTGTCCCGTCCCCCACCTCGCTGTCAGCTTCCGATCGCAGTAAGATGAGCGCTACACCATGGAAAAAACCGGATTGAACAAAGATGTGTTGCCAGCTGCCGCGATTGCCGCCTTGCATCGGGGCAGAAAAATCGAGGCCATAAAGATTGTCCGCAACGAACAGCGCCTGGATCTGAAAGATTCAAAAAATCTCGTCGAGGCGTACTTGCGAACGCAACCGGCGATCCAGGCAAGCCTGTCGGCCAGGCAGAGCGAGTTGGGACGGCAAGTGCTGTTGTGGATGGGCATCCTTGTGGGCGCGGCCATCCTTGCGTACATGCTGCTGACCCGGCAATAGAATGCGTGACGGGGATTTTCGGGCTGAGGCGACCGTGACCGACAACGAGAAAATCCTGGACTACTGGTTCGGGTCCGGCTCCGACGCCATCGAAATCTCGAAAGAGAAAAGACGCCTCTGGTGGGACGCGGATCCGGCCACCGACGCGGAGATCCGCACGCGCTTTGCGGATCTGGTGCAGGCCGCCGGCCGCAATGAACTTGCGGATTGGGCGGAAACGCCGCGCGGCCTGCTGGCGCTGATTCTCCTGACCGACCAGTTTCCCCGGAATATCTTTCGCAATACGCCGCTGGCATTTGCATTCGATACGGCGGCGCGGGCTTACTGCAGGCACGGCATCGCCCGCGGATTCGACCTGCAGCTGTCCCCGATACAGCGCGTGTTTCACTATCTGCCTCTGGAGCATTCCGAAGCGCTCGAAGACCAGGATGAATCCGTCCGGCTCTATTCCGAGCTGGCGCAGTTCGCGCCACCCGGACAGTTGGAGTTGTTCGCGGGCTACCGGACCTACGCCGTGCGGCACCGCGAAATCATTGCCCGCTTCGGCCGCTTCTGCCATCGCAACAGGATCCTGGACCGGCCCTCCCGGCCCGAAGAGGAAGAATTCCTCAGGCAGCCTGGTTCCTCGTTCTAGCAGCCGTCCCGCCGCCGCATCCAGTTCCCGCGGGGCCTCGTATCTGGCGTAAGGACCCCGCGGGCATGCCTGATCCCAGGCCATGC
This sequence comes from Burkholderiales bacterium, assembly GCA_046590325.1. Classification (GTDB taxonomy): domain Bacteria; phylum Pseudomonadota; class Gammaproteobacteria; order Burkholderiales; family JACQAP01; genus JACQAP01. The sequence continues at coordinate 7,052 of JBKJUC010000032.1, forward strand.
GGCTTTCAGGCGAAGTCCCATCTGGGAGAGACAACATGAAATTTCTGGTCACATGGGCGATTGATTTCCCTGAGCGTATTTCGCCGCATTTCGCCTGGCTGGGTCCGTTGCTTGCGAGGATCGTGGTTGGTGAAGTCTTTCTCGTGAGCGGCTGGGTCAAGCTCCACAATCTGCAGCAGATGATCGAGAACTTTGCCGGATGGGGCATCCCGTTTCCCGAAGTGCTGACACCGTTCGTCTCCGCCGTGGAACTCATTGGCGGACTTCTGCTCCTGCTGGGCCTGTTCACGCGACTCGCCGCCGTGCCGCTGGCGTTCGTGATGGTCGTCGCCATTGCCACGGTGCTCTGGCCCGATGTGGATTCGCTCGACACTCTGCTGGGGTTTTCGGAATCCGCCTACCTAGTGATTTTCATCTGGCTCGCGGTGGCTGGCCCCGGGTCGATTTCCATCGACCGTGTCCTGCAACGCCGGTACGGCAGCAGGAATTGAACCGGCAACGTGCTGAAGACCTGCGCCAAGGACAGGGTGGAGGCGGTCAACGCCATCAACAGCCTCGAACCGCCCGGGGTGTACGAGAAGCTGCGGACCAGCCTGCCCTACGAGGAAACCCGCCAGTATCTGGTCCGGGTGACCGGCTTTCGCAAGCAGTTCCTGAGCTTCGGCAAATAGCCGGCGCTTCCCGCAAGGTGACGCGCGGGGACAGGGTTGTCGCCCTTGCGCGACACTATCGGCCGCGGCCGCGCCCCTATTTCCTCCATTCCAAGAAGCAGATGGGGTGGCGGGCGCGCTCCTTGCATCAGTCACCGCATCCTTATTGCGATGCCATCGCCATGTTGCAGCAGCTTTCGAACACTGAACTGAGTCCGGCCGACATCCCCTCCTTCAAGGAGGCGTGGGCGCGGATAGAGCCGTTCGCGCTTACGTTCGACGGCTTCCGGTACTGGGGATCGGTCGAGAAATGCGCCGAGGTCGCGCATGAAAAGCGCATGGCCACGCTGACCGAACTGCGAACCTGCCTGTTCTACGAAGCGCGCAAATGGGAACTGGCGGGCAAATCCCCGGACATCGTCTCACTGCGCTACATTCGCGCCCTGGTGTACGCGATCAGGGAGAAGGTAAACGCGGGGCAGTTGAGATAAACCAGGCGCGAGGCACCAGGCACCAGGCGCGAGGGGAATTGAAGAATCCGGGGCCGTCGAGTCAAAACTCTTGTTTTGATGTCAGGTACGGCCCGATACATTTTCGGCGCCTAGCGCCCCACACCTGGCGCCTAACCCTTAAATCCCACCCGTCCGCGTCCGACCGACGGGCATTCCGCTAGCGTTTCTGCATCCGGGCTTTCTCGCAGGGTCTTTCGGCAAAAAAACCGAAGCTTGAGCAGAACGGCATGCAAGGGGCCGTGTCGAAGTCACACAATTAACGCATTCGGAGCCCCTCGTGAAAATCGCACTTGCCCTGATCGCCGGGCTGCTTGCCGGCACTGCCGCCGCTGAAGATACCTACACCGCGGAATCGATGTCGGAGATCCGCGATTTCGAGCTTGCCAGCCTGGATACGCAGAGCATCGAGGCCAGGGGAGATGTCACCCGCTTCGATGTGCGCGTCAAATGGCGCGACCCGGAAAAGCGCCCGCCGAATGCGCCGGCCAGCCGGATCATCCGTTACGTGGCGAAGTGCGGTGAGAAAACGCTTGGCGTAGTGGCGGTGGCTGCCATCGACCAGAACGGCAAAATGCTCAAGAGCTATGTGATCCCGCCGGGCGGGACCGATTTCCTGCCCGCAAATGACGGCTCGCGCGAAGCGCAGTGGCTTGGGCAGGCCTGCCGCTGAGGGCGTGCCAGACGGCAAATGAAAACGGGCGGGGATTACCCCGCCCGTTTTGTTTTCCTACCCTGAATTTCCTGCCCCGGACTACCAGGCGGCGACAGGATTGCCGGGTGAGCCGGTTGCACCCACCAGTTTCAGCGGGGCCCACGAGAACAGGAACTCATAGGCCTTTTCAGCCGAAATTTCGTCGAGGTCCAGGTTCTCGAAGTTGTAGATCCCGCGGCGTGCCACCAGGTTCATGTGGCAGTAGGCGAACGACTCGGGTGCGCCGGACTTGGCGAAATCATACGGCTCGAGGCCCCAGGTATCGGAGGCGATCATGGAGATCTTCTTCGATGCCAGGTGATCGCAGACTTCCGGGGATACGCCCGGTTCACCGGAACCGAATTCTGCGTTGTCCTTGGCCAGTTGCTCGTCGCTCTTGGCCTTCTCGCCGGCCGGACGGCCGAGGTGGTTGGTCTTCCACAGCGAATTCCAGCCCGTGCGGAACATGACGACGTCGCCTTGCATGGCGTCCTTTACACCCTGCTTGGCCAGCGCTTCCTTGAAGTCCGCCATGGTAATGGCATAGCCCTTGGGCAGCACTTTCACGCCCTTGAGCGCTGCGATGTCGATCAGCAGGCCGCGGGTGAAGAAGCCCCCCGCCTGTTCCGTGCCGACCTTGGTCATGCCGCGCGCGGTTTCCACGTCCTGCAGGCGGTTCTTGTTGTAGAAGTAGTCGCCGTCCTTCCAGCCGTCCACACCCTGCACGCGAATCATCGGGTGCGCAAGGCCGTCCCACTGCGTGCCGACCTGGCCGATTTCGGCGGTAACGATTTCGTCCATGAAGGTCATGGAGAAATTGTCGCCGGGCCAGTTCAGCGGGCCGTGCGTCGGCGCGCCGGGAATGCTCAGCGCGAAAGTGCGGCCGGGAACCAGGGGCATGTGATTGCTGTAGGGGTGGCCCAGCAGCGCCATCCTGCCCTTCTTGACCAGCTTGGCTGCGTCGATGCGCTTCTGCGGGGTGATGTAGTTGGTGCCGCCGGCCTGGTCATCGGGGCCGAACTCGCTGGGCCACCATTTTTCATCGACAGGATTATTGCCGGCGATGCCGCTGCCGGAGAACGCGAATGCAGCAAATACGGATACTGTGATCGATTTCAACATGTAACGCATGGTCTCATCTCCCTGCTGTTTATGGTTGTTCGGGGCATGGTTGGTAGCGGCCCGATGGCGATTTACGCCCGAGTCCATGCCAGTGTCAAGGTGGCAACCGTTGATCTCGCCGGACTTTTTGTTGCTGCAGTGCATCGCTTCCTGGTGGAGCCTTCAATTTGTAATAATTGTTCCGGTCAGCCGACAGCCGCAACGGCGGCGGATATGTAAGAATCTGTGCACTTTTCGCCTGGAGCCTTTAAATGAACAACAAGCCTATCGCCGGATTCGTCCTGATTGCTTCATGTTGCGTTGCCACCATGGCATTGGCCCAGGGCCCGGACGAATTGTGGGAAGTCACCACAAAGATGGATATGGCGGGCATGTCGATGCCCGCTCGGACTGACAAGGTGTGCAAGCTCAAGGGCGACAGGGATCCGTCAAAAATGGGTGAAAAGGATAAGGACAGCGACTGCAAGATGGTGGACTCGAAGCAATCGGGCAACCGCAGCACCTGGAAAATCGTCTGCACCAAACCCGAGCCGATGACCGGCACCGGCGACATGACCCATAGCGGTGACAAGTTCGACGGCACTATCAAGATGAGCGGAAAGTCGGACGGCGAGGCCTACACCATGACCCAGGTCCTGTCAGGCAGGAAGGTCGGCAGTTGCAAATACGAAGATCCGGGGAAGAAAATCGAGCAGATGCAGGCGCAGAGCCAGGCGATGATCGACAAGGAATGCGACAAGCAGATCGAAGGCCTGCAGCCGGCGATGATCCTGGGAGGGGAGGGGATACCGCCGGAATCCATGATGTGCAAGCACCGAAAGGCGGATTTCTGCGCGCGCGCCTCGAAGGTCGCCCAGCAGATGAAAGACCCTGCGGGATTTACGGAAGCTGCGAAGAAATATCCCGACTGGCGCAACACAATGCAGGGCTGTGGCACCGATCCGAATACTGTGAGCGGGCCGGCCTGCAAATCGGCGATCGACAAGAAGAACTGGTCCTTCATCGCCGAGTACTGCCCGGTCGAGGGCCGTGCGCTGGCGCAGAAGCAATGCGCGGGCATGGACTACACTGCAGTGATGTCGTCGGAATACCGCGAAATTTGCCAGAAGTACGGCGCCGGCTTGGCCAAGGAAAACGTCGGCACGCCGAAAAAGGAAGCCGCGCCGGCCGCCGCTCCCAAGTCCGACAAGGACAAAGCGGTGGATGCGGTCAAGGAAGGTACCAACAAGCTCAAGAAGCTTCTCAAGTTCTAGAACTATTTTTACCACAGACAAGCGCACACCCCTACGGGTGCAGAGGAGTGTGACCTTGTCTGTGGTGAAAGTGTTTGGAGGTTGTTTCGGGAGCGGCAAGGTGGCGGTGGCCCTGCTGTGCTGGCTGCCGGCCGGCAGCCCGGCAATCGCAGCGGCTCCCGATCCCTACCCAAGTCTCGCCGCCGCTTACATCGTTCAAGTCAACGCGAAGGATCTGTGGGCAGGGAATGCCGATGGGCGTCTGCCTCCCGCCAGCCTCACCAAGATCATGGCCGCGCTGGTCGTGCTGGAAGACTACCGGCCCGATGAAGTCGCCGTGGTCAGTGCCAATGCGGCGAAGGAAGGCGGCACGCGGCTCAAGATCAAGGCCGGTGAAAAATTTTCCGTCGCGGCATTGCTTACCGCAACCCTGATGGTTTCAGCCAACGATGCCTGCGCGGCGCTGGCGGAACATTACGCGGGCAGCGTCGAAGCCTTTGTGGCCAGGATGAACGAGCGCGCGGCCACGCTCGGGTTGTTGAACACCCATTTCGCCAATCCCTGCGGCTTCGATGCACCGGGTCACTACTCGAGCGTCAGCGACCTCGCCCGCATCGCGCACGCAGTGATGGCCCACCACGAGTTCGCCACTATCGTTGCACGGCCGCAAGCCCGCATCGCCAGCGCCGATGGCAAGCGCAAGTTTGCGCTGAAGAACCGCAACGCCCTCATCGGCAACTATGGACCCGCGATCGGAATCAAGACCGGATTCACCAGCCGCGCTGGCAAATGCCTGATGGCCCTGGCCGAGAAAGACGGCGTGCGTGTGCTGATTGTGATGCTCAACGCGAAGAGCCGCTGGTGGGACACGATCGGCCTCATCGAGAAGGCGTTCGAAGAGAATCCAGGGCATGCTTCGCAGTGATGCCACCGCACCCGCGGTACTGGCCGTTGCGATCCTGCTCGCTTATTCCAATGCGCTGACCGCAAGCTTCCAGTTCGACGACTTCAACGTCATCGTCAACAATCCGGCGGTGCATTCGCTGGCGGCGTGGTTGGAATCGATGCCGGGCATCCGGCCGCTGTTGAAGCTGAGTTACACGCTTAACTGGACAGCCTCCGCTGGTCCTTTCGGCTTTCATCTGTTCAACGTCCTCGTACACGCGGCTAACGTGGCGCTCGTGTTCCAGTTGTTGCGCACCCTGCGGCCGGGCAGGGGTCGTGACGACCGGCTGCCCCTGCTCGCGGCGCTGATGTTCGCGCTGCATCCCGTGCAGACCGAGGCCGTGACCTATGTCTGCGGCCGCTCGGTTTCGTTCATGGCGTTGTTCTACCTCGGCAGCATCCTTGCGTACCTGCGGGCGGATACGGCCGCTTCGCCGCGCGGCTGGCGATGGTTTTCGGCGGGGCTGTTCGCCGCGGCGCTGCTGGTGAAGGAAACCGCAGCGACATTGCCGTTGGCGCTGCTGCTGGTCGAGACCATCGGCGCCAGACGTTCCGCGCGCGAGAAGCTCAAGCGCCAGGCTTTACACTGGCTGGTGCTCATCGCGGGGCTGATAGCCATCGCCGCAAGCCCGTTCTACCGCCACCTGCTCGACGTGAGTCTTGCTACCCGAGGTCTGGGGGCAAACCTGCTGACCCAGGTAAACGCGATCTGTTATCTCGCAGGACAACTGATTTTTCCGTGGCGCCTCAATGCCGATCCCGACCTGCCGGTGTTCACGATACTGACGCCGCTGGTGGGTGTGCAGGTGCTGGCGCTGATCGCGATCCTCGCGATTGGTCTGCGTAACCTGCGCGCTCAACGCTGGATTGCGTTTGCCGTGCTGTGGTTCTTCATCCACCTGCTGCCGACTAATTCGTTGCTGCCGCGGCTCGATGTCGCCAATGACCGCCAGCTTTACCTTGCTTCCATTGGCGCGTTCGTCGCGATGGCCGCGATGCTGCAATGGTTGCTGGCGCGGATGCGGTACCGCTGGCTGGTTAACGGTGCCGTCGGATTGCTGCTGCTGGGCCTTGGTGCGCTGACCATCCTGCGCAACCAGGTCTACGAATCCCAGATCGCGTTCTGGGAGGACGTTGCGGCCGGATCACCACGCAAGCCGCGGGTGTTCAACAACCTTGGTTACGTCTACCAGCAGGAAGGACGCTACGGGGATGCGCGCCACGCCTATTTGCGCGCGATCGAACTCTACCCGGACTACTGGAAGGCGCACATCAATCTCTCCACGCTGCCGCAGGAGAATCGCGGCGCGCCTTCCCGATAGAAGCAACGTCGGCGGTTAAGTCGGCTGCACTGCCGCGGTCTGGCGGGTGACGCTGCGGCCGACGATGACCGCGAAGATGGAGCCTATCAGCAGGCAGGCGGCCAGGAAGGTCAGGCCGGCCTGGAAGCCATTGGCCGTGTTGTCCTTGAGCCAACCCACGGCGAACGGGCCGATGAAGCCGCCGAGGTTGCCGATAGAATTGATGAAGGCAATCCCGCCCGCCGCAGCCACGCCGCTCAGATATCCGGTTGGCATGGCCCAGAACACGGGTTGCGAGCAATACATGCCGATCGCCGCTACGGTAATGGCAGCCATCGCCAGGACCGGAGATCCGACGTAGGCGCTAGTTATCATGCCGATCGCCGCCAGCGCAAGCGCACCTGCGCAGTGGAAGACACGCTCGCCGGTCTTGTCCGAATGCCGTGACCACAGGACCATGCAGATTGTCGCGATCAGGTAGGGCACCGCCATGATCAGGCCGATGTGGAATGGATTCTGGACGTCCATGCCTTTGATGATCTGCGGCATCCAGAGGCTCAGGCCGTAGATGCCGATGGCCAGCGAGGTATAGACCACCGCGAACAGCAGCACCTTGGGGTTTCCCAGTGTCTGCCAGATGGAGAGGTGCTTCGTTTCCGTGCGCGATGCGGCTTCCCGCGCGAGCTTGTCGCGCAGGTGCGCTTTTTCCTTGTCAGTCAGCCAGGTCGCGTTGTCGGGGCGGTCTATCACCACGCGCAGGCACAGGTAGGCGAGGAACAGGGTGGGGATACCCTCAATGATGAACAGCCAGCGCCAGCCAGGATAACCCATCGTACCGTCGAAATATTTCAGGATGAGCCCGCCCAGCGGCGCCGCGATGGTGTTGTTCAGCGGGCTGATGATCAGGAACAGGCCGAAGATGCGGCCACGGTACTCGGCCGGAAACCAGAGCGTCAGATAGTAGATCACGCCGGGAAAGAAGCCTGCCTCGGCAACGCCGAGCAGGAAGCGGGTTACGAAGAAGCTGACGTCGCCGGTGATGAAACCCATCGCGATCGCGAAAATCCCCCAGGTAACCATGATGCGCGCGAACCAGATGCGCGCACCGACTTTGGAGAGGATCAGGTTGCTCGGCACTTCGCCGATGAAATAGCCGATGAAGAACAGGCCCGCGCCCCAGCCGAACACGGTTGCGGTGAAGCCCAGCTCAGCATTCATCGTCAGCGCCGCGAGGCCGACATTCAGCCGGT
>JBKJUC010000127.1:0-9282 GCA_046590325.1 Burkholderiales bacterium
GATTACACCCAACACAGAGGCACAGAGAGCACAGAGAAAAACATGAGAAAAAGAGAAATTCATGGCAGTTTTCCGTGGATTGCTACCTGGTCCTCCGATACATGGCGCAAGGGGCAATGGGCCGCCGCGAACTTCACTTTCCTTTGCTTTTCTCCGTGTTCTCTGTGCCCTCTGTGCCTCTGTGTTGGGTGTAGAGGTGTAGAGTTCTATTCATGAAAAGAAGGGAAATGGCGCAGCCCCTGCCAGAAAGCCATATCGTGGTTCGGCCAGAGCTGCGCTTTCTCTGAGTCCGCGATTCGCTTCAGCTTGCGAATGCTGTCGATGGCCATCTCTTCCTGTTCGCGCCAGCACAGGCCGGGGGCGACTTCCTCTTCGAGGTTCTCGACAAGGTCGGCGGCATCGCCGCACAGGATAATCGGCGGCCCTTTGGGCATTTCGATGAACAGCGACATGTGGCCGGCGGTGTGTCCCGGGCTGGAAATCGCGTGCACGCCGGGAACGAGCTCGTACTCGCCCTGCATCACCTTCCACCGATAGGCGCCCGAGAAGTCATCCGGAAAGTACCCGGCGTCCTCGTGGGCGCGAGCCGATTTCAGTTCGTCCTGCTGCACATGAATCTCGCAGCCCGCCACGTCGCACAAACCGCCGGCATGGTCGAAGTGCAGGTGGCCGAGGAAAACGACGTCGATATCCCCGGCCGAAATTCCCAGCCGGGCGAACCATGCCGGCAGGCGCTGGTCTTCGCTCATCTGCGGCGCGCCAAAAGCAAAGGTCGCGGGATTGAACCAGCGCTCGCGTTTTGCCGGATCGGCGATCTTGGCGTAATCGCAGCCCACGTCATACAGGATCCGGCCGTTCGCCGTTTCGATCAGGTAGGCCAGGATCGGCGCTTCGATCGTCGTGCCGGCGCCGCGATTGCGGGTGGAAAGCGTTTTCTCGTAGCGATGCGTCGCCGTGAGCAGCGGCCAGAGCTTGCGAACCTGGGTCATGGTGCCAGGCGTTTTACAACGGCAGCAGCGGTGGCGACTTCGCCGAAGATGCCGCCCTCGACGCCGATCATGGCGAGCGCCGCTTCGTGCAGGGCCGGGTCGCCGGAAGCGCAGGCGTCGCCCACAGTGATGCATCGGTAGCCGCGATCGGCGCCGGAGCGCAGCGTGGAACTCACGCAAACCTCCGTGGTGATGCCGGTAATGATCAGGGTCTCGATGCCGCGCGTGGTCAGGAGCTGTTGCAGGGCCGTGTGCTCGAAGGCGCTGTAGCCGGGCTTGTCGATGACGATCTCACCTGCAAGCGGCTTCAGCTCGTCGACGAAGTCGTGGCCTTTCTCGCCGCGCACCAGCAGCCGGCCGAGCGGCCCCTTCGAGCCGATTTCCGCGCCGGCCCTGCGGCTGCGTTCGAGCTTGTAGGGCGGGCAATCGGACAGGTCGGGCACATGGCCTTCACGAGTGTGGATGATCGTGATGCCCGCGCGCCTCGCCACGGCTAGCACCTTCCCAATGGGACCGATTGCCGCCACGAGCGGCGCAATATCGAGCCCCGCCTGCGCCGCATAACCTTCCGGCTTGAGGAAATCGCGCTGCATGTCGATGACCAGCAGCGCCGTCCGTTCCGGTTTTAATGTCTCAAGAAGGCTCATGATCCAGACGTAGTACCCAACGCGGAGCCACAGAGGACACAGAGGGCACAGAGAAAGGCAGGGAGAGGTGAACTGCCGGACGATCCACTTGCGTATTTTGCTGCCACTTGGAGATTGGCAAGCATTCCACGAAAGCCAACTCATCCCTGTTTTTCGCATTCCTCTGTGTTCTCTGTGTCCTCTGTGGCTCCGTGTTGGGTGTAATCACGAGAATTCCTTAGTCACTGCAGCCGCGATCAGTGTGTTCAGTTCCTCGACCATGGCGGCGCCTTTTTCCTTGGTGGCGGCTTTGGCAGAAGAGAGCACGCCGGAGGGCGGCACCCATTCGGTCCGCGTCGGATAGATGTCGTACGGCGGAAAGTCGGCGGGTGGATCATTGGGGATGCGGTCGATGCGCACCAGCTCCGGGTGGTAGTGCAGCATCATCGAGGTTTCCAGTACCGCCGCATGCTCGAGCGCATAGCCGGGGAAGCCGTCCGGGAAAGCCTTGGCGAGCGTCTTCGGTGTGAAGAAATCCCAGTATTCGAGACGCATGATGGTCAGCGGCGTCTTGCCCAGCTCGCGCATTGCGAGGTCGATGCCTTCGATCAGGAACCACTGATTCTCGTAGTGGCCATTGACGATCACGAGCTTCTGCACGCCGTGGCGTGCGAACTCGCGCACGGTGTCGCGCACCGTATGGATCAGGGTCTGCGCATCCAGGCTGGTGGTGCCGGGGAAGTGCTGGCCGCCGCCGCATTTGGGTTGCGACTTGTAGCCATAGCTCAGGGCGGGAGCGACCAGGCCAGACGTTCTGCGGGCAACGCCTTCGGCAACGGCGGCCGACAGGATTGCGTCGGTGCCGAGCGGCAGGTGCGGGCCGTGTTGTTCCAGTGCCCCGACTGGAAGGAACACCGGCGCGTTCTCGTCGCGTACCCGGTCCTGGTACTCCATCCAGGTCAGCCGGTTCATCAGCGTTTCTTTCATGGGGATTTTCCTTTTTCGTTGGAAGAGGGGCGAGCCTCCAGCATGGCCGCGCCGACGATCAGCGCGGCGCCGACCCATTCGATGCCGTCGAGGCGTTCGCCGGCGATCCACATGGCGGAGACCACCGCCGCCAGGAGTTCGAATACCAGCAAGATGGCCGCGCGTCCGGCCTCCAGGTGCGACACGCCCCAGGCGGTGACCACCATGGCGGCCAGCATCCAGATTCCGGCGAAGCCGAACAGCTGGCCGAGGAGCAGCGGCGGCATCTCCGGCAGTTGCTGCGCGGTGCCGAGAACGATGGTGGAGGAAATCAAGCCACAACCGACAAAGACCACCAGCGACTTGGCATCGAGAGGGGTGCGATCGGCGGCGCGGGTGAACAGGTTCTGGGACGCGTAGAGCATTCCGGACGCCAGGGCGAGCAGGTCGACGATTCCGGGAGGGGAAGCGATCACGGCAGCCCCACCGAGCAACAGGAAGGCGCCGACTATCGCCGTGGCCACGCCGAGAACGCGGAGCCGGGTCAGCGGTTCGCCGAAAAAGATTCGTCCGCCGAGGACTCCCCATACCGGCGCGAGATAGAAGAGCAGCATCACCCGGACGACTTCGCCGCGGACGATGGCGGACAGGAAGCACACGTTGGCCAGGCCGCCGACGACTGCGATCATCAGCACCAGGTTGCGCTGCGGCCACCAGGTTTGGCGGCGGTAGATCAGCCATGGCAGGGCCAGTACCCCGACCATGCCGTAGCTCATCATGGTCAGCGTGATGCCGTTCAGGCCCTGGCTGCCGAAGTACTTGAGCGGGATCCAGGTCAGTCCCCACAACAGCCCGGCCAGCAGCAGGGCGGCCACGGCAAGTCGCGAGCGATCCGGTGGCGATGGTACGACGGTCTGGGCCATGCTGCTCATACTACGGTGAGAATGGAAACGCCGTGCGCGCCGATAAAGCCGACCGCGCGCCGGCGGGGTATTTGGAGAACCTTGTTCGTGAATGCCGTGAATATCGTGAATGACGTGAATGTCGTATCTCTTGCGGGGATGCCTCATTCTCGGGATCTGAGAACGTCACGTTGCGATTCCTTGAAGTGGAGTTCAATTCCGTTTTTGAGATGGATTTGATTCGTGTACTTGCGGCATTCACGACATTCACGGTATTCACGGCCTCACCCAATCCACGCCCCGCCATTCGGGCTCAGCACCTGGCCGTAGTAGAAACTCGCCAGGTCCGAGGCGAGGAACAGGGCGGTGCCCGCGATTTCCTCAGGTTCACCGACGCGCCGTGCCGGGATCGCCCGCTCGCGCTCCAGTACTTCGGGACTCATGTTTTCCAGGGACAGCATCGGCGTGTTGATCGGTCCGGGGGCGATTGCGTTGACGCGTATTGCCGGCGCGAATTCGCGCGCCATGGAGCGGGTCAGGCCGATCACGCCGGCCTTGGCCGCGCAGTAGGGGCCGTACAGTTCGCGGCCGATAACGCCGAGTTCGGAAGCGATGTTGATGATGACGCCGCTGCCGCGTTCCACCATGCCCGGCAGTACCGCTTTCGAGCACAGAAATATTCCTTTCAGGTCGGTGTCGAGCACCCAGTCCCAATCTTCCTCTGTGGTCTCCAAGAACGGTTTTTCCAGCAGCACGCCCGCGTTGTTCACCAGGATGTCGATTGGCCCCAGGGTGTCATAGACCTTTCCCACCATGCGCTCGACTTTTGCGGCCTTGGTGACATCGGCCTCAACTTCGATTGCGCTCGCCCCCGCGGCCGCGATGATTTTCACGACCTGGCGGGCGGCAGCGGCGCGCCCCATGTGATTGACCGCAACCCGCGCGCCCGCGGCAGCGAGCGCCATGGCGATCGCGCGCCCGATCCCGGTCGCGGCGCCTGTAACGAGCGCAGTCTTTCCCTCAAGGGATAGGGTTGTCATCTATTGGTTTTAACCTTTGCACCACGAAGGACGCGAAGGAGCACGAAGGAAGGCGAAGAAAAGTAAAAGCGGGTGCCGAATGTACATGACCCATGATTCGCGAAATGTTTCTTCCCAGTCCTGGTTTTCCTTCGCGTCACCTTCGTGACCTTCGTGGTCCAGGACGTAGATGTCGGATTGCAAGAAGTAAACATCAATGCATCACCTCGCCGTTGGAAACGACGATGGCCTGTCCGGTGATCGGGCGCGCGCCGTTGCTCGCCAGGAAAAGATAAATGCCGGCAATGTCCGCGGGTTCAAGCAGCGCCGGCATGGCCTGCGCGGAAAGGATTTCTTCCATGACTTCGTCTTCTCCGCGGCCTTGCGTGACCGACATTGCAGCAAGGGAACGCATCGCTGCGTCGGTGCGGATCCAGCCGGGACAGACCGCATTGACGCGAATGCCGCGTGGCGCGAGTTCCCAGGCCAGCGAACGGGTGAGGCCAATTACGGCGTGCTTGCTCGCCACGTAGGCCGAGAAGCCGGGTACGCCCGTCAGGCCCCAGATGGACGCCTGGTTGATGATGCTGGCGTCGCGGCCAAGCAGAGGCAGGAGCGTGCGCACCGCGCGCGCCATGCTGCCCACGTTGTTGTCGAGCAGGGCGCTCCATTTCTCCTGGGCAGCCGCGCTGGCATCGTCGATCGGTGTCGGATACTCGGCGCCCGCGTTGTTGACCAGCACGTCGAGCCGTGTGCCAAAGGCCAGAGTTTCGCGGTGCAGTCGCGCCAGGTCGGCGTCACGGGCGAGATCGCAGGCGATGGTCGTGGTTTCCGGGGCAGCGGAGAAAGAGCCTTTCGCGTCCTGCAATGCCGCCGCATCCCGGTCAACGGCAAGGAGGCGGCAACCCTGCGCGGCGAACGCCTGCGCGATTGCGCGTCCAATACCCCTCCCGGCGCCGGTGACCATCACGGTCTTGCCGGCGAGCGCATACGTGGGCATAGATCAGACCGCGGTCAGGAAGGAAACGCCCGCTGCACCGAGAAAACCATCCGCGCGATTCGGTCCGCTGGTTTTCACCTCGCCATAGTCGTCCGCAAGGATGCGGGCGATGCGGTCGCGGTGATAACCCCTGAGAAGCTCGATCATCGGAATGGTCTGCACGTGCTCGCCCGGGAACAGGCGGGCATGCAGTTTCGGCAGGTCGTGCCACGGCACGATGGGGCGCTCGTGATGCGCGTTATGATAGGAAAAATTCAGCAGCAGCAGGTTGAGCCAGGGATGTCCCAACGATACCAGGTTGGAGTAGGTGTTGCCCTGCTCATAGTCGTGGTCTCGCACCTTGTCGTCCGGGACTTCGCCTTCCTCGAGCACGGCGAAGGCATCGTAAGTGTGCTGGTACGAATCGGTGAAGCGCAACACATGCAGCATGATCATGTAGGCGACCAGGTACAGCAGGAGCGCTTTGACGGCAATCCAGGCCAACAGCGCAAAGGCAGCGATGCGGATGGCGACGATCGCGATGAGGCGGGGACGTTCCGCCTTGCGCGCTTCTTTGGCGAAGGGCAGCACGACGACGTACGCGTGCATGATGAACTCGACCGCCGGGATCCAGGCCCACTCGGCGGCGATGACCAGTCCGCGGAGCCAGGAGGACGATTCGTCAAGGTACTTCTTGTAGTCGAAGGTCAGCACATCGGCGCGATCGATGTGGTGGCGCATGTGCTTGCGGCGCAGCGCCTGGAACGGCGCGTAGCAGCTACCGTTGATCCAGCTCATCAGAACGCCCCATTTGTGGTTCGCCCCGGCTGACTTGAAGATGCTCTGGTGCGCGAATTCGTGGACGAAGTACGCGCTGTAAATCAATGCATGCGCAGCCAGCACGACGCCGGCCAGGTTGGCATACCACGGGTCCGCGATCATGAGCGCAATCCCCACTGCGTAACCGAGCAGCGTGTACACAAGTGCGGCCACATTCAGCCAGGTGCCATCCGGCGTACGGAACAACGCTTTCATGTTTGCATCCTCCTCCGAAACCGGGCCCGCCTGCGCGGGCCCGGTTTCCTTACTTCTTCATGCTTTTCAGGATCGAATCGTCGAAGGTGTCTTCGATTTTGGGAATGGCGGTGATCTGGCCTTTGGCCTTGAGGATCTCGCCGATCAGCGCGCCGCTGACATGGAGCGAGGTGGTGTCCTTGCCCTTGGCGAAGACCTTGGCCATTTCTTTCGCTGGCAGGTTGTACACGCCGGTAAGCTGTTCCTTCACTTCGGCAGCCGAGACGCCAATCGCCTTGCCGATGATTTCGGCGGCCTTGTCCGGGTTCTTCTTCATGTAGTCGAGGCCGTCGATATAGCCCTGAATCAAGGCCTTTACGACTTCAGGCTTGGCCTTGATGAATTCCTTTTTGAACACCATCACGTCGGTGATCAGGCCGGGAGCATCCTTGGAGGAGTACACCACATGAAATTTCTTGCCCCCTTCGAGCGCCGTGATTTGCGACACGTTCGGCTCGTAAGTCACGCCGATGGGCATCGAACCGGAAGCCATGGCCGCGGGAATCGCTTCCGGCGTCATGTTGACCGGGGAGATGTCCTTCTCCGTCATCTTGTTGACCTTGAGCGCATACGACAGCAGGAAGTCGGAAGGCGACAGCGGATTGAAGCCGACCTTCTTGCCTTTGAAGTCGCTGACCTTCTTGATATCGACGCTGCTGACAATCGCATCGCCGCCCGCCGAGTAGTCGATCGGGCTGACGACCCGCTGGGTGCTGCCTTTGGCCACCTGGCCGATGACCTGGTCGTAAGTCAGCATGCCGCCGTCCACGGAACCGCCCTCGATTGCGGGCGGGATCAGGGCCGGGTCGCTGAACACCTGCAGCGAAACCTTGATTCCGGACTTCTTGTAAAGATCGAGCGCGTCGGCCACGTAATAGGGGCCGTAGCCGATCCAGATCACCGTCCCGATTTTTGCGGACCCGGCAGCGTAAGCACCACCGGCGGCAAGTAACAGGACGGCGAGGAAGGTATGGGTAGTGCGACGCAGGACTGCATTAAGGCCGAACATGTCGAGCTCCTCTTCGGGTAAAAAAACACGTGAGAGCAGTCCTGCTCTCCCGGGCTTTTATCCCTCCGTGGAGCCTCTTATGAGGCCGGGCCACTCTCGGACCAGTCGCCTTTGCAGGCCGGAACCCTAGTGCCCCTACCGGAACTTGCCTGGAACCCGGCAAGACCGCTCACTGACTACAGTCCTTCTTAGCAATTGGGGTGCCAATTGGGGCACGAAGCGAAAAACGATTGCTGTTGATGGACTTGCATCGTCTTTGCCGATGCGGAGGCAGGACATCCGCCGCACAGAAATGGCGCCACTTCAGGCCTATGCCGCGCCACGATAGTGCGCGGGCCCGGATGCTTCCTGGAATCCCGGAAAGGGCGGAAATCGGCTATCCGGTAAAATGCCTGCTCGAACCACGCCTCGATTCCACAATGTCTTTCCTCTCTTTGCTGTTCACGCTGCTGATCGAGCAGTTCCGGCCACTGAGCCCGCGCTCCGTTGTACAGCGCTGGTTCGTCCGCTATGTGAACACCCTGAGCAGCCAATTCAATGCGGGCGAAAGGGGCCAGGGACTGATTGCGTGGTGGCTCGCCGTACTGCCCTGGGCTTTGATTGCCCTCGCCGGCTATTATTTTCTGGGCCGCATCAACGTCGGACTTGGCTGGTTGTGGAATGTCGCGGTGTTGTACCTGACGCTGGGCTTCCGCCAGTTCAGCCATGCATTCACCGAGATCACGGAAGCCTTGCGCGCCGGCGACATCGACAAGGCCCGCCAGTTGCTGGGCGAGTGGCGCAACGAATCGGCGGCCGAATACAACGGAACTGAAATTTCGAAAGTCGCCATCGAGGAAGGATTGATCGGATCGCATCGCCATGTCTTCGGCGTGATCTTCTGGTTCCTGATCCTGCCCGGACCGACGGGCGCAATCCTCTATCGCATGGCTGCGATCCTCGATGAAAAATGGGGAGCGCGTCCGCTCGAGGAGTATGGCGAATTTGGCCGCTATGCGCGCCGGATCTTCCACTACATGAACTGGATTCCGGTGCGTCTTACCGCGCTGAGCTTCGCGGTCGCCGGCGATTTCGAGGACGCCGTCTATTGCTGGCGTTCGCAGGGGACTGCGTGGCCGGATCCGGAGAAAGGCATCGTGCTGGCAAGTGGCGCCGGCGCGATCGGCGTCCGGCTCGGCGAAACGTTGCACCATCACGGCATGGTGAGCTTCCGGCCCGAACTGGGCCTGGGCGACGAAGCCGACGTCAACAGCATGACTACCGCAGCGGGCATGATCTGGCGCTCGCTGGTGATCTGGATGTTCATTCTCGGGCTTGTCACCCTCGCCCGCGTCATCAACGTCTGACGACGCGTTGGATTCGGGATAGGGCAACTCTCACCGCAGAGGACGCGGAGGACGCGGAGGAAAGCTGGGAGAGGGGGCAACGTATGCGGTGCATTGCCTCTACTACATCATGCTGGCGACACTTGATACGTCGCGCCACGTTCAATGCAAACTCCCTGTCGATGTTCTCTGCGCGGTTTTCTCCGCGTCCTCCGCGTCCTCTGCGGTGAGTGCAGACTTAGGCTTTAGTAAAGCTTCCCAGATTCGATTTCTCTAGCCAGCTTGCGGTAGGCTTCCAGCCGGCGGGCATCGATCCTGCCGTCCCTCAGGGCCTGGATGATCGAGCAGCCGGGCTCGACCAGGTGCCGGCAATTGTGGAATTTGCAGGTTCCC
>JBKJUC010000257.1:0-11510 GCA_046590325.1 Burkholderiales bacterium
AGTGGCGCGAAGTACAGACAATTCACAACAGACGCGGCGATGAAACTTCTGACCTCACAACACCTACAGGACCTCAGCGCGTTCGCGCAAATCGGGGTTTTTGGTCAGCCTCGTTAGGCAACGATGAAGAGTCGCATCATGTACATTGAATCGAAGGCTGGCGGCTCCGCGCCTCCGGCACGCATCGGTCGTGTTACGTTTTCGAAGTCAGGGGCAACGCTGTATTACGCCGGACAATCGTTCCAAACCCTGAAGGGTAGCGGCTTCAAGTCGAATTATTTTGCCGTTGAGTCTGACGAGCGGTTCTGGATCGCGGAACCCCGAAAGGACGGCCAGGATAATATTTATGCGACAAACGTGACATCCGAGGTAGATGCTGATGTGCACGACGAGTACTGGTCACAAATACGCGGCTTGCCTATACCGCCACGCAAGAAGGATGAAACGGCCTAACTTTGAGCGTGGTCCGACGCCGACGTCTCCACCGTTATCGCGGTCGACCGTTTCCGTTGCCCTGGCCGTTACCGATTCCCAGCCCGAGCCCGTTGCCGTTCCCGGGCGTGTTCTGTTGCAGGAAGTCGCTGACGCGTTGCGCGGGGTCCGTCACGTTGGGTGCGGTGCTGCCGATCAGCACGAATCCGATACCGGGCATCAGGTCGGCAGCGGGCCCTCCGCCACCCTCGCCGCTGCTTCCGCCGCCGCTTCCGTTGCCGGGTATGCCGCCACCACTGCCGGGAACGCCGCCACCGCTAGCCGGGATGCCGCCTGTCGAATCCGTTGGCAGCAGGCCGCCTGCAGTTGAAATCGCAAGCTGGGGAAATTCGGAAAGGCGCAGGGATTCGTGGAGGCCGGTTCCGGCAGCCACGTTCTGAGAATCGATGCCGGCCACAGGTCCCGGTGCCGGCGGCGGGAGATGTGCGGCCTTGTCAGTAAAGGCCGGCTTGGTGTTTTCATCCTTGACGTAGTAGGACTGTCCCGGGCCGCCTTCAAGGCAGCCGGCGCTATTGCAGACTGCGATCCGGCCCTCTGCGACGGTACCGGTGATGCTTCGGCCGTACACAATTGTATATTCGGTGCCGCGGATGCCGATGGTAGCGACCCCGGTAGCCATTTCATAGGCCGACTGCATGGCCTTGCCGATCAGGCCGGTGACGGTGCGCAGTCCACCCTTGACCAAAGTCATCGACAGGCGTTCCTTGCCATCGGGCGCGCCGCTCCAGGAATAGGCGTTCACACGAAACTCCGATCCCGGGGCGAGGGCGACGAAACTGCCATCGCCGAAACGCAACTGCAAGCGTGCGTCTTTGCTGATCACGGTGTCGCCGATCTGGATCGACATGCCCCGGACTGCCTCGCGCGGTTCACCGGTGGGCGATACGACCTGCGCGGTTCCCAGTACGAACTCAACGCGTGCCGCGCCGGAGGGATCTGCGGCGTATACCGGCAGGCATAGCGCGACGAGGCTCAGGGACAGGAACAGTCGGGCATTTCGGATCATTGGGCGCATTGGAGACGCAAGTCTGGTCATTCGGCGCCGTCGAAGTGCGGCTCACCGCCCCGCAGGACCCGACTCTATCCGTCGAATGGCTGCCTGGGCACCACCATTACGCAAGGATAATGCCGATCTGTCGCTGATTGGCGACAACTTCAGGATCGCGCGTTGGAGAGGTGCCAGAAATCCGTAAAATAACAATTATTCATCTAGTTATATACTCTCTCTGGATCGGTTTGGGCACCTTGGCGGACGCAATGGGAGCCCGGGCATACAGCGAGGGTTGCGCCGGCTCTGACGGCTTCAGGCAGTTGACGGCGGGAAACGGCCAGGCCCGGGCCGGGCGGATCTCCGGGGGCCCGAGCAGAAAAAAGCCCGGCGGAACAGCCGCCGGGCTTTGGGGGGGATCGGGCTGTCAACCGCGAGTGATGGTCTCGAAGATAAAAAAGAAAGATAGGGCCCGGACTGCGAGGGGCAACAAACCGTGGGGCACTCGCTTCAACGAAAAGGACGCCGTGCGCAAGGGGTTGTCGATGAGATTCGAAGCGACCGCCGACGTGCGCTATGGCGACGATCGGCACTGGGTATCGGGTCGTATGGGCGTTTCAGAGTGGTTGCTGACTGGAACGACGAAGGATGGCCGCAAGGTGGAGGTTCGAGGGAGTGATCACTACGAGTTCCGAGGCGGGAAGGTTATTCGCAAGGGCTCCTATTGGAAGATCGTTAAGTGAGCGGCCGGGACGATAGGCCGCCCAACCAATCATTCCAGCCGACGCCTGCATTCCAGCCGACGTTTGGCGGCGCGGCCGAATTCGGTCGTTGGGCGTCAGAGTGGGTTTTGCTAGCCTACGGAATGTCCTCGTGTATGCACAGGTAGTTTCCCTCAGTGTCCTTAAACCAAGCAGCCTTCTCCGCGCCGAGGACGCATACATGCTCAACCGTCTTCAGTCCGGGGAAGTCGTAGTCCTCAAACACGACGCCCGCACCCTTTAGCTCGGCGATGCTTGCCCTGATGTCGTGAACCTGGAAACTGATCGCAGTATGGTCGGCCTTGGTGCCTTCGGGCTTCGGGAAGAGTGCGAGCGTGCTCCCGCCAACCAGATAGACAAACTTGCCATCGGGCCTTAGCCCTCCGGGTGCAAAGCCGAGGCGTCCCTCGTAGAAGGCCCGCGCGCGAACCATGTCGATCACTGGCAGTATCGTGGTAACAGAAGAGGTGGACAGCATAGGAACTCCTTTCGTTCAAGTCAGCCGCGCCCAGGCAGTTCGTCCGTATCCGTCCCCGCATCCGTCCTTCGGGCTGGCACGCCAGCTTAGGCTTACATTTAGCCTTGCGCCAGCCCTCGAAGTTGCCTCTGCTGAGAACTACGATGACGCCTAGCCCTTGCATCGAGCGGACTTGCACCGGCATGGCGCTTCAGGCGCTCATTTCATTCTGGGCCTTACACGCCCTGCCGATGCGAACCGCGCAGCCTGCGCCGAGCTATCGCCAGGAGGTGAAACACTATGTCCAAAGTTTCTAATCGTCGTTCCATCGTCATGCCTACGGTCAAGGAAGACAGGGCAATCACGGCCGCAGCCAAAGCCGATCCTGACGCACGCCCGGTCGATCAATTGAGGCAAATCTAGCGATTGTGCAGCCTGTTTTTCCCCGGGGCAGAAGCCTCGGCGATCAAGAAGATAGATAAATCAACGGAGGAGGAGACCATGTTTACTCGTAGAAGCACGGTGCGCGCCATCGCGAGCGTCTCTCTCGTTCTTGCATCGCTCCTCGCTGCCCAGTGCTGGTCCGCGGACACCAAGGAAGGATACTTCACCACCAACGACGGCCACCGTCTGCACTACATCGAGGCCTGCTCCCGGGCGCATCCTCACGGGTCGGGCCGCGCCATGCTATTTTGCAATGTACAAAGTAACGAACCTGTACCGGCCGCGGTCGTGTTTCAGGTGCACCCAATCGAACTGTAAAACGGGACTATGGGCAGCAGAACGGCATTGATAACTGGTGCAACCGGTGTAGTGGGACGGTATTTATTGAAGCATCTGGTTAAAACCGGCGGCTGGAATATCGTTGCCGTCTCGAGACGCAAGCCCGACGTTGAAGGAAAGTATGAGCACCTTGCGGCAGACCTGACGGATCCGGCGGACTGCCAGCGCAAGCTCGCACCCCTGAGAGACGTAAGCCACGTGTTCTTTGCGGCCTATCTCGAAAAGCCGACACCGCAGGCGGCGGTCACGGCCAACCTCGGCATGCTCAGGAACCTGGTGGATGCAATCGAACCGACCGCCGCAAATCTGCAGCATATCCACCTCGTCGAGGGCAGCAAATGGTACGGCAGTCACCTCGGCCCGTACAAGACGCCGGCGAAGGAAAGCGATCCGCGCGTTGCGCAGACGATGTTCTACTACGACCAGCAGGATTTTCTGGAGGAGCGCCAGAGGGGCAAGGCCTGGACCTGGTCGGCGATCAGACCGCATACGATTTGCGGCTTCGCGGTTGGCAACCCGATGAATCTGACCATGGTGATCGCCGTGTACGCGGCGATATGCAAGGAACTCGGTCTGCCGCTGTCGCATCCCGGCAGACCCGGGAACTATCACACCCTGTACCAGGCGACGGATTCGGCGCTGTTGTCGCGGGCGATGGTGTGGATGGCGACCAGTCCGCAATGCGCGAATCAGGCGGTCAACGTCACCAACGGCGACCTGTTCCGCTGGAGCAGCCTGTGGCCCAGGATCGCACATTTTTTCGGCATGGAGACCGGGCCGCAGCGCCATATCAATCTGGAACAGTTCATGGCGGACAAAGCCCCGGTCTGGGAGCGCATCGTAAAGAAACACGGTCTCCAGCCGTATCGCTTCGAGGAAATCGCCGCCTGGAAATTCGGCGACTTCGTGTTCTCAGCGCAATGGGATGTCGTCTCCGACATGGTCAAGGCGCGTAGCCTCGGCTGGTGCGAAGCGCTCGATACTGAAGAAATGTTCCTGCGTTTGTTCGGCGAGTTTCGCCAAAACCGGATCATTCCGTGAACGAGCAGGGCCCTGACTATCGGCTTCCAATTCGGAAGACCCCCGTCCCTATGCTCTTTATCGAGCATGTTTGCGCTAAAGAGCACGTGAACGCGGACTCGAAAACAGCGGTGCTTCGCTTGCCGTTCGCGAGCCGGTTACGCGCGTCACGTTGGACAACTCGAGAGACCGCAGACACATCGAAACCTGGAAAGTGACAACGCATGAAAGCAATGGTGTATGAGAGATACGGGTCGCCTGATGTTCTTCAATTAAAGGAGATTCCTAAACCCACACCCAAGGACAACGAAGTCCTGATAAAGATACATGCAACAACGGTCACATCGGCGGATTGCAGATTGCGTAGTCGCAACTTTCCTCGCGGATTTGGACTCATTGCCGGTTTGATTTTTGGCATTACGAAGCCAAGGCAACCCATTCTGGGAGCCGAGCTCTCTGGGGAAATTGAGTCGATCGGCAAAAGCGTCGGCAAATTCAAAGTGGGAGACCCGGTTTTCGCCATGAGCGGTTTTGGAATGGGAGCTCACGCGGAGTACAAATGCTTGCCTGAAGATGGGGCGATCGCACTCAAACCGCCTGGTCTGCCTTACGATGAAGCCGCCGCAATGTCGTTTGGCGGGACAACAGCGTTGGATTTCTTCAGAAGAGGAAACCTTCAGAAGGGCGAGAAAGTACTCATCAACGGTGCTTCGGGCAGCATAGGAACCGCTGCTGTCCAGATCGCCAGGCATTTCGGGGCAGAAGTCACTGGGGTATGCAGTGCCGCGAACATGGATTTGGTCAGGTCTCTGGGGGCCACGCGCGTCATCGACTACACTCGGGAGGACTTCACGCGGAATGGTGAAACCTATGACCTTATTGTTGACACCGTTGGCACCGCGCCTTTCTCTCGCAGCAAGGTCTCGCTCAAGGAAGGGGGGCGGCTTCTTCTGGTCTTGGCGGGAGTACCGGACATGCTCCCGATTCCATGGGTGTCAATGACGAGCAGCAAGAGGATCATCGCCGGGCCAGCCGCCGAGCGGGCGGAGGATTTGCGCTTCCTCGCTGAACTGGTTCAGGCGGGAGAATTCAGACCGGTAATCGATCGGCGCTATTCGTTCGAGCAGATGGCGGAGGCTCACTGCTATGTTGACACCGGGCGCAAAAAAGGAAATGTCATCGTCACTCTGGTGCATGATGATTGAAGCGGGGAGCGCCGAACTCGCAAATAATCGTCTGAGGGGGCGTTGTTCAACCCGGCTCTCAACCCCGACGCTACGCGATAAAGCCGCGCAGCGCCGGTTAACTCTACGTTTGGCCTCTGAAATTCGACGGCCCAAGTATTTACGAGGACGGCAACTTGAACTTTGATGTGATCATTTTGTTCTTTGGCCTCGGTGCATTTTCTGGATTGGTGCGTGCGGATCTGAGATTGCCGACAGGCCTATACGAGAGCCTAAGTCTCTATCTGTTGCTGGCGCTGGGCTTGAAAGGCGGCGTGGAGTTGGCGCGGTTTCCGCTCGGGGATGTGATGCTGCAGGCAATACCTGTCGTCAGCCTGGGATTCCTGCTACCTCTTTTGTGCTACCCGGTTTTACGCAGGCTAGGTCGGTTGCCTGCAGCGGATTCAGCCAGTATCGCGGCTCACTATGGGTCGGTCAGTGTCGCTACCTTTGCAGTGGGTATTGCTCATCTAGACAGTCTTGGCATTTCCTATGAGACCTATTTGCCGGTATTTGTAGTGCTGCTGGAAATGCCCGCGATTGGCGTCGGCATTTGGCTGGCCAGACGGGCCGGTGTCGGGCGGGAAGGTGGCGCGAGTTTGGCTCATGAAGTATTCCTGAATAAGGGAATTTTGTTGATGGGAGGCGGCCTGCTGATCGGAGCTGTAGCCGGGCCCTCCGGGGCCGAGCCCATTGCTCCCGTTTTTGTTGATCTCTTTAAGGGCTTGTTGGCGCTGTTCTTGGTGGAGATGGGGTTCATCGCTGCATCGCGTTTGAAGGACCTGCGGGAACTTGGCGTGTTTTTGTTGGCGTTCGGCACGCTCATGCCACTGGTTGGAGCTGCACTGGGTGCGCTCGCTGGCACGCTTGCTGGTCTGTCATCCGGTGGCGTAATGGTGGTGGCAACTTTGGGCGCTAGTGCTTCTTATATTGCTGTCCCCGCCGCAATGCGCATGGCGATACCGGAGGCCAGACATCACCTGTCCATTACGTTGTCTTTGGCCATTACTTTTCCGTTCAATGTGCTCGTCGGAATACCGCTTTACACAAGTCTTCTCGTTCGTTGAGCGGGGGGCTAGCTCAGGCTGACCCTGGAATGCGCTCGATCCGAATCGAAACTCGGCAACTACAACTCAACTCAAAAGAGGAAACACATGAATAAATCACTCTCGATCGCACTTCTTGCCGGTGGCATCCTGCTTATTATCTTTGGCGTCAATGCGTCGAATTCATTTGGCTCGGACGTTTCTCGTTTCTTCACCGGTTCACCCACCGATAAAGCGATATGGATGATGGTTGGTGGCGTAGTCGCAGCCGTCGTCGGGCTGCTGGGCCTGGCGCGAGGATCGAAATAAATGGCGGGAAGGATAACGGCGCCGAATGCTGTACCGTCCACTCATGTGAATCTTCAAGTCCCTTATTCAGGAAAGAGAGAACCGTAAAAATGGCCATACGTCACCTGGAAAGACACCGCACGGGCCGCATCGGGTGGTTACGCGCGGCGGTGTTGGGGGCCAATGACGGCATCGTTTCAACGGCGAGCCTGGTGCTCGGTGTTGCGGCCGCCAATGCAACCCAGGGCAACGTGATGGTTGCGGGCATGGCCGGCCTGGTCGCGGGTGCCATGTCGATGGCTGCCGGGGAATACGTATCGGTGCGCTCACAGGCGGATTCGGTGCAGGCCGCGCTTAATCTGGAACGCAAGGAACTCGAAAGCGACAGCCCGGGTGAGCGCCGGGAGCTGACGGCGATTTACGTCGATCGCGGCCTCGAGCCGGCGCTAGCGAAGCAGGTCGCCGAGCAGCTCATGGCGCATGACGCGCTGGGCGCACACGCCCGCGATGAACTCGGTATCTCCGAGACGCTCAGCGCGCGGCCTATCCAGGCTGCGCTGACCTCTGCAGGCAGCTTCGCCGTCGGCGCAGCCATGCCGCTGCTGGCGGTGGCCCTGGTCCCGGAATCGAGTCTGATCCCCGTCGTCTCCGGGACTTCACTGCTGTTCCTCGCGATCCTGGGCGCGTTGGCTGCGAGCGTGGGCGGCGCTGGTGTGACGGCAGGTGCAATGCGGGTGACGTTCTGGGGCGCACTGGCCATGGCCATCACCGCAGCCGTCGGCAAGCTGTTCGGAACTGTGGTGTGACAAGGCAGTATTGAAATCCGGGGAGACTGCCATGTTGAGAGGCGGATGTCTGTGCGGAGGGATCCGGTACGAGATCGTTGGTCCGGTCGGAACCGCTGTCTTCTGCCATTGCTCGATGTGCCGGAAATTCCACGGTTCTGCTTTCCGCGCGAGGCTTGCGGTTCCGAAGTCGTCGTTCCGCTTTCTCCAGGGCGAGGAATTGCTTACGCGCTACCGTTCGTCCGCCGACACGGTAAAAACTTTCTGCCGGGTATGTGGTTCGCCGATGGTGAATTCCTGGGATCCCGAACCGGACAACTACGGGTTGGCAATGGGTTCACTGGACGATGACCCCGGAGTCAGGCCCGTCTGCCACATCTTTGTCGGCTCGAAAGCGCCGTGGTACGAGATCACGGACGACTTGCCGCAGTATCAGGCTTTTCCCTGGTCCGATCCGGTCAGCGAGTAGTTCTTTACAAATGACTGCATTCGACATCGTTTCCTGTAGCCATGAGCGGCACGCAGCCGCGATCCTCGACATCCTCAACGAGGCCATCGTCAACTCGACGGCGTTGTACGACTATCAGCCGCGCCTGCCTGAAAGCATGGCCGGCTGGTTCAGGGCCAAGGAGGTCGGGCGCTTCCCCGTCATCGGCGCCGAGGAAGAAACCGGAAAGCTGCTCGGATTCGCTAGTTACGGAACATTCCGCCACTGGCCTGCGTACAAGTACACCGTGGAGCATTCGGTTTATGTTCACAAGGACCACCGTGGCGAGGGAATTGGTTCAGCGCTCATGGAGCGCCTGATTTCCCTGGCCGAGAAGCAGGACTATCACGTCATTGTCGGCGGCATTGACCTGTCAAACAGCGCCAGCGTCAGCCTTCACGAAAAGCTGGGCTTCGAGCACGCCGGCACGATCCGTCACGCGGGATTCAAGTTCGGCCACTGGCTGGACCTGGCTTTCTACCAGTTGGTGCTCGATACGCCGCAACAGCCGGCGGACGGCTGAGGCGCTCAACGGGCGGCAAGCCGAAGCAACATGCCCGGCAGTCCTGTTCCCGAAATTTCTCTGGATCTGGCTGCCTTGCGCGGTGCTCGCGCTGGCGATGATCGCCGTCCGCAGGGCGCGCCCGAATTAGTCGCGCAGTTCCAGTATCACCGGCTGGTGGTCGGATGCCTGCGTTTCACCGTCCACCCTGACGGATTCCACGCGGCCGGAAACATCCGGCGTGAGGAAAATAAAGTCGAAGCAATACGGCTGGGCAGCGAAACTGTTTTCGAAGATTCCCACAGTGGGCGCATGCGGCACATCCGGATGGGCGATGCGCCAGGCATCGAAGAAGCGGGGCACGCTGCCTTCGAATAGCGCCGTCATGCGGGCATGGCCTGGGTCTTCGGGCCGGAAGTTGAAATCGCCGGTCAGTATTGCGGAAGCAGGGCGAGGCGCCGCCGCGAACGGCGTGCCGCCATTGCCCGATGGCCGCAGCGCGCCGGCATGGTCGCAGGCCTGCGCGTGCAGCCCGCGCAATGCCTCGACCTGGGCTGCCCGCTGCCTGGCGGAATAGTATTCGAGGTGCGTGGTCAGGATCCGCACAGCCCCCCATGAAGCACGGACCACGGCTTCGACTGCGACACGTTGCATGCTGGGCTTCGCCTGGTCCGCAGGCCAGGGCAGGAGATGCCGGTAAACCTGGATGACCGGCAGCCTCGATAAAATCAGATTGCCGAACAGGCTGCGGCCACCCTTGCCGTCGTCGACATCGGTGGCGGCGCCGAAATGCGCGCTGTAGCCGGGCAGGAGCAGCGACAGTTCGTGCACCTGGTCTTCCCCATCGCTACCTTCCAGGCCCGGAAAATTTACCGCGACTTCCTGCAGGCACAGGACGTCGGCATCGCCAAAAGCGCGCACTGTGTTCGCGATTCGCACGGGATCAACCTTCCCGTCGATGCCGCGACACCACTGGATGTTCCAGGTCAGGAGCTTCATTCGCTGCAATTATCGCGCCGAACGATACGCCGCGATATCGCAGCCGCCACCAATGAAAAACCCCGCACTGGGCGGGGTTCAGGAATTCTGGAACGTAGCGCCGAATCAGGCCGGAACGGCGTTTTCCTCGTGCGCGTAGTGCGGGGTCGATTGCGCTGCCTTCAATTCGTCTTCGACCTGTTTTCTTTTTTCTTCTTCTTCGGCCAGCTTCGCCCAATAGAGCGCTTCGAATTCGAAACACATGATGCACCTCCTTGGATACGAGTTGCGGGTCACGGTCCTGCGGGGGCTACCGGCTACGCCCTGCGAGGTAAATCCTACCCCCGGCGATGCGGCCAGATCAATGATTTTGTTATGAATTATTGCGGCGCTGCAACAACCTCCTCGCTGGCTTTCTGCATGACGTCGAGCAGGACTTCCGGCGGCTGCGCCCCGGAAAGGGCGTAGCGCTGGTTAACGATGAAGAACGGTACCCCCTGGACGCCGATGGTGCGCGCCCGATGGTCGCCGTTCTCGATCAGGGGCTTGTCCTGATCGGTGGCCAGGTACGCGGTGACTTTTTCGCGATCCAGGCCCGCCGCTGCGGCGATGTCAGCCAGCGTGTCATTGCTGGTGAGATCGGCTTCATCCAGAAAATAGCCACGGAACAGGGCCTCGACCATTTCCTCCTGTTTACCGTGTTCTCCCGCCAGGTGGATCAGGCGGTGCGGATTGATGGTGTTCGGCTGGCGCACGATGCCGTCGAAATTGAACGCGATGCCTGCTGTGGCGCCGGCCTTCGAAACCCGCGCGTAGATTTCTTTCGCCCGCTCCGGTCCGCCGAACTTGTCGGCGACGTATTGCCCGCGCGGCATCCCGCTTTGCGCAAGACCGGGATTGAGCTGGAACGGAAGCCAGTTGACCTGCGGCGCTTCTTCATCGGGATGCTGTTTGCGCCATGTCGCGAGCGCGGCTTCGAGATTGCGCTTGCCAATGAAACACCAGGGGCAAACAACGTCGGAGATAACATCTATCTGCATTTTTATGTCCTCAGTTACAAACCATTCTCTTCACCGCGAGTCCTTCGATTCCGTAGGATACCCTGCGGTCGAAAACGGCATTGCAGCCGTTGACCCCGGGCGGCAGAACCGCGGTCAATGTCGCGCTGGTGCGTTCGTAGCCGCACAGCAGATGATAGTTGCGATGCGTTGTCACCAGGCGCCAGGACACGCGCAGCTCGCCGGCTGTGGTCTTGGTCGAAAATGGTTTGACCCTGCGGTTCTGCGATGGCGGACCGTCGAACACGGTGATGCCGACAAGTTTCATCGGCGGTTCGGTGTAGCTTACCGCCCAGTCCACCGCCGGTGCCACGGCCTGCTGCTGCACGTCGATGGAATCGGGACACACGATTTCGGCCTGCGCGGGTAGCGCGAGAGCCAGGAGAAACGCCGTCGTTGCCAAACGCATTTACGGATTACCCGGTAGTAGGGATCTTATGCATATTCTAAACTTGGAACCACGTAGGGTATCCGTGCCCTCCGTGGTTCAAGATCTAATCTCGTCAGAGCGAATTCAGAAAAGCGAACAAAGCTTCGCGATCGGCCTTCGGCATGGCGCGGAAAGCTTCGCGCGACGCTTCGGCCTCGCCGCCGTGCCACAGCACGGCTTCGGCAAGCGTACGCGCCCTGCCGTCATGCAGC
>JBKJUC010000199.1:0-34906 GCA_046590325.1 Burkholderiales bacterium
GTCGAACGCCACGATCCGCAACATGAAACAGAACCTGGGATTCGCTTTCGTTTACAACGCGCTCGGCATTCCCCTCGCGGCAGGCCTGCTGTATCCCTTCACGGGCTGGTTGCTGTCGCCGATGATCGCGGCACTGGCGATGAGCCTGAGCTCCGCTTCGGTCATTACGAATGCATTGCGTTTGAGATAGTCGTGCGGAAATAGTTGCCTGTTGCGCATACAGGTGCTGCGCTATGAGGCGCAGCACCCACGCAGCCAGGCGAAACGCCAGCCGGTTACTTTACGGGTTCGGCCTGCATCACCGTAAAGGCCCCGTTTACCTTCTCGGCGACAAAGCGGATCTTGTCGCCCTGCTTCATCTGATCGAGCATTTCCGGGTCTTTCACCCGGAAGACCATGGTCATTGCCGGCATGCCAAGATTGTCGATTGGGCCGTGCTTGATGGTGACCTTGCCGCTGGACTTGTCCACTTTTTTAACTTCGCCGGTACTCATTTGCGCGTGGCTGTCCGCGGGCTTTGCATCACTGTTCTGCTTTGTGGAGTTATCGTCCGCTGCGCTCGCGCCTAGAGGTACCGCGAGGCCTAGGGTTACCGCAACAAGAACTGTCGCTGTGCGTTTCATGTGCTGCTCCTATATTGACGTGGATAGTGGAAATCGTATTAACGCTTGACCGCGACCTTGCCCACCATGCCGGCCTCGAAATGGCCGGGCTGCAGGCAGGCGAAATCGAAGGTGCCGGCTTTGGTGAACTGCCAGACCAGCACCCCGGTCTTGCCGGGTTCGACCGACGCCATGTTCGGGTCGGCGTGCTCCATCCCGGGGAACTTCTGCATCAGTGCCGCATGCTGTTTCAGTTCCTTCATCGACCCCAGCACCATCTCATGCTTCACCTTGCCGCTATTCTTCAGCACAAACTTGATGGTTTCGCCAGGCCTCGCTTTGATGCTCGCCGGCGAGAAACGCATGCTGTCGCTCATCTCGACATCAATAGTGCGCGATACCTTCCCGGGATTCCCGGGTTTACCTACTGCGGCCGCGTAACCCTTGCCATGTGTTTTTCCTTCGCCGGCATGGTGCTCATCGCCGTCAGCGTGTGCGATCGCGGCCAGCGGACCCAAGGCGATGGCGAACGCGATGATCAGTGATTTCATTTACGGCTCCTTTCCAAAGACAGTGTTCTAACGGTTGAATGAACGTTTGGTTTCACTTCCCCGGATCAGTGCGAACCATGAGAGCCCCCTTTCGTGACTTGCAAAACTTTTTCACCGGCCTTGGCCGACATTTTTTCCATGTCAGGGGCGCGAATCGAGGCTAACGGCTCGCCAGTCCATTCGTAGGCGGTTGTGCCCGGCGGTTGTTGGTACCAGCCCGGGTCCTTGTAGTCGTTGCGGCCGAGTCCTTCGCGAATCTTGACTACGGTGAACATGCCGCCCATTTCCACGCCGCCGAAGGGACCTTGCCCCGTCATCATTGGCAGCGTGTTGTCTGGCAACGGCATTTCCATGTCGCCCATGGATCCGCCGGTGTCTCCCATCACCATGTAATCGGGTATCAACTTGCTGATTTTCTCGGCGACGCCCTGTTGGTCGACGCCAATCATGGTGGGAACGTTGTGGCCCATTGCGTTCATGGTGTGGTGCGACTTATGGCAGTGGAACGCCCAGTCGCCGGCGTCGCTGGCGTCGAATTCAATGGCCCGCATTTGTCCGACTGCAATGTCGGCGGTTACCTCGGGCCATCGCGCCGACTTCGGCACCCAACCGCCATCCGTGCCCGCGACCTCGAACTCATGTCCGTGTATATGGATCGGGTGATTGGTCATCGTCAGGTTGCCAATGCGAATGCGGACGCGATCGTCTTTGCGCACGACGATCGGGTCGGTGCCCGGAAACGCCCGGCTGTTGAAGGTCCAAATGTTGAAATTGAGCATCTCGGCAACTCTCGGCGTGAAACTGCCAGGGTCGATGTCGTAGGCGTTCAGAAGAAGGACGAAATCCCGATCCACCCGATGCAGGCTGGGATCCTTGGGATGGGTGACCCAGAACCCCATCATGCCCATGGCCATCTGCACCATCTCGTCGGCGTGAGGGTGGTACATGAAGGTGCCGGGACGCTTGGCGATGAACTCATAGACAAAAGTCTTGCCCGGCAGAATCGCCGGCTGGTTCAAACCGGCTACGCCATCCATGCCATTGGGCAGGCGCTGGCCATGCCAGTGGATACTGGTATGTTCCGGCAGTTTGTTGGTCACGAAGAGGCGCACCTTGTCACCTTCGACGACCTCGATCGTCGGACCCGGCGACTGGCCGTTGTAGCCCCACAGGTTCGCCTTCATGCCTGGCGCGATTTCGCGTACCACGGGCTCCGCGATCAAGTGGAACTCCTTGACGTCATCTTTCATTCGCCAAGGCAGTGTCCAGCCGTTCAGCGTCACCACCGGGTTGTAGGGCCGGCCATTGGGTGGGGCCAGCGGTGGCTGGGTCAGGGGAGAAGCCTGGATGGGCGCCTCGGGCAGCGAGGCGGCCTGCACCCGGCTCACCAAGCCGGCGGTCAGCAGCGCCGCTCCCGAGGAGCGCAAGAAGTGACGTCGTGTAGACATGATCAGTTTCCTTTTCCGTGCTGTTGATGGGGATCGGGATGGCTTGCCGCGTCGGGTGCGGCTGGTTTTTCCGAGTCCGTCGGAGATGCGGGATTGGTTACGCCGGAGGGCAGCTTGCCGCCGAGGGCCTTCTGAAGATCGGTCTCGGCAAGCCAGAAGCCTTTGAGAGCCTCGATATAAGCGTTGACGCTTGTCACCTGCTCGCGGGCATCGGCGAGGAGTTCGAACACGCTGATCAGCATGCCGTTGTAGCGGAGCAGGTTCTCCTCGGAGATGGTTTTCCGCAGCGGCACGATCTCATCCCGGTAGTGCCTGGCGAGGGCGTAGGCGCTGACATATCCGGCGTAGGACTCACGTACTTCGGAGCGTGCATCAATCGCGGTTTTGGCGACCCGGTTGACCGCCTGCATGTAGATGGCTTCCGCCTTGGCGACCCTGGCACCACCCCAGTCGAAGATGGGAATCTCCAGACTGATCTCGTAGCCGGTTTCGCGCACCCCATTGGGCTCACTGTTTCTCAAGTAACTCACGTCGAGCACGTTGAGGAAGCGGGTGGTTTTGGTGAGCCCCAGGTACGCCGCCAATGCCTCTGTCTCGCGTCGCGCCGCGCGGATGTCGAGCCTCTCCCGCATGGCGTACGGCTCGAGGTCCTTGAGTTCGGGCTTGTCGTCGGGCAGCGCAGGCAGTCGCTCGGGGAGCTTGAACTGCAAGTCGTCGCCCCACAGTCCCATGAGCCGGGTTAGCCGTTCCCGCTCGTTGACTCCGCTCTGTTGAGCCCGGGCAAGCTGGGCGACGGCTTCGGCGTAGAACACCTGCTCGCGCGCCTGATCGAGTTTGCTCCAGTTGCCGGCCCGGGCCATGCGCCGGGCCAGATCGGCACCGGCCTCGGCCGTGGTCTTCACCTGCTCGGAATAGCGCACGCTCTCTTGTGCAGCCACGGCCTCGAAGTAGGCTTTCCTGGTCTCCTCCGCGACGCGGAGCACTTCATTTGTGACCAGCAGCTTGGTCTGCTCGAGGCGGCGGCCTTCAATTCGCGTCGCCAGCGGAGCCATGATCAGGCTGACGAAATCGAAGGTATAGGTGCGCTCAATGCGCGTCTCGCCGCCTGCACGCGCGCGCAGAAAGGTAAACCCCGGATTGCGCAACCGGCCGGCCTGCACCAAGTCGGCTTCCGCAATGCCAAGCTCAGCGTACGTCGCCTGCAAACTGCGGTTGTTGAGCAGCGCCACCTGTACGGCATCGTCCACCGATAGCGGCGAGGCGAGCAGTTTTCTCACGGTGGTCTGGACCTTGTCGGCATCGCTGTCGGCACGCACCCAGATGACGTCTTTGTCGATACGGTCCTTGGCGACCTCCGCAACGGTTTCGAAACCGCCGTCCTTGGAGAACGTGGCGCAGCCGCCGAGCAGCACGGCTGCCAGCCCGAACACGAACATTTTCGGCCGGATTGACCGGGAAGGGTTTGCGTGATTCATCATCGGTTCCTCATTTCGCTTTTTTCATGTCATCGCCTGCCATGCCCTTTTCGAAGCCCGAGATGACATAGCCGGAGCCCGATTTCTCCAGGGTGAACTGCACTTTGTCGCCTTCCGTCACCTGGTCCGCAAGCGCGTTGTCTTTCAGCCGGAAGAACATGGTCATCTTCGGCCAGGCCAATGCCGCGATCGGATCGTGAGTAAGCTTGACTTTGCCATTGGCCTTGTCGATGACTTGCACGACGCCGGTACCGGTTATGTCAGCGGTGTGTGCTTTGGCGGACTGTTCGGGCGCGGTCTGTTGTTTGGCCTTCGGCATCGCGTCGTGGCCTTCCTTGCTCATCGGCTCGTCAGCGGCTTTCGAATCCATGTCGTGGCCGCCGGCGCCCTCTTTGTTCATCGGCTCGTCGGCAGACTTCGAATCCATGCCTGGCACGCCGTTCCCCGGCATGTCTTTCATCGCATGCATCGATGCCATGCCGGGGTTGTCCGCGACTTCCTTATTAACTTGCTTCCAGGAAGTGCTCTCCTGCTCCCGGAATGGCTGGTAGTCAGAAAAAGCAGACTCGTACTTCAGTGCAGGAGCCGCGGCACCCGGGTCTGCGGGATCGGGAAGTTTGCCGGACTGCGCCATAGCTATCGCAATGCCCGCAATCAGGGCGCAGGAGGTGAAGCAGCCCCTTGCAATCACCCTTTCAATTCTCATCATTTCTCTCCTTGAATCACTGTTCGATAAAACAGGTTCGATAAACTCGCAAGCCACTCATGCTGGCACCCGCCAGCCTGTCAGCGTCGAAGGTTTCGGCAATGCTCGAGTCATTTGGATGATCGAAATCCCCCGGTTCTTGAACTGCACTGAGCTGGCCGCATTCGGCATACCGCAGTCACGCGCCGAAGCTGAGCTCGTTGCACGGCAGCCGCGTGTGGCGGCGCCGGGATTTCAGGCGGAGGAAAGCGAATCCGGCCGGAATTGTCGGCCAGTCAGACGATCACCCGCGCTTCAGATAAGCGCGGTCAGAGGGGGGCGTTGGAGTTGCTCGGGCGAAACGGAATCCAGAGCCTCGACAGGCAGGGGATCGTAAACCGGACTTCCCAGACTGACGACATTCGAAATTCTGGAAACAATCGATGGCGCACAGGCTAGCTGGCAGGCGCCGCAATCGTTGCAGCCCAGGCCGGCGTGCTCTTCCGTGGAGTTGTCCGGATGGACGGGCTGATTGCCGGCCGCAGAGTCGTGGTGCTGCATGCCGGCATGCCCTTCATGCCCGTGCCGGGAATCCGCGAATTGAGCGTCCACCTGCAGGGGAACTGCTACCGACGAACCTGGCATCGCCGGTCCGTGCTTGCAAAACGGCATGGCCACCGCGCCGTAGCCCTGTAAGGGCAGCCATAGCGCAACGAATACCACGACCCAGTTTTTCCAGTGACTTGCCATGCCTGAAGTATAAGGAAATTCCACCGGTGTAATCAATGCTGAGACTGCGCGGCAGGCCGGGAGTTCCGGCAGAGTCCTTGCGGAGGGACCGCCCGTTGGCGCTCACTCTTTCTCAGTCAGGATTATCCAGTCCAGTCCTGGCCACTCCCCTTACAATGCCCGTTTTATGCAACGCGCTGATGATTCCGACATGCTGATATTCGACCTCCCCTCCCATCTTCGCGACCAGTGGCCGTACGCGCCGAAGTACGCGAGGGTGAACGGCTGGCGCATGCACTACATTGACGAAGGGGCCGGCGAACCGGTCGTACTCCTGCATGGAAATCCGACCTGGGGTTTCCTGTACCGGGACGTGATCCCGCCGCTGCTGAAAGCCGGCTATCGCGTGATTGTTCCGGACATGATCGGTTTCGGGCTGTCGGAAAAACCGGTAAACGAGCACGCGCACAGTCTCGACGGGCACTCGGCGAATCTCGCCGGCCTGATGCAGCACCTGAAGCTGGAAAACATCACGCTGGTCTGCCATGACTGGGGCGGCCCGACGGGATTGAGCTACGCGCTCTCGCACCAGGACGAGATCCGGGCGTTGGTGATCATGAGTACCTGGGCATGGCCGGCGCCGCCCGCGGAATTCCACACCCGGATATTTCCCTGGCGCACGATGCATGCGCCGCTGGTGGGCCCCTACCTGCTCGGGCGCCACAACGTGCTCGCCGGCCGTGGCGTCTATCTGTCCGTCGTCGACCGCGAGAAATTCAAGCAGCGCGCAATGGGCGCGTACGAAGCGGTGCTGCCCGACCCGGCTTCACGCCTGCTGACCTGGACCTGGCCGCGCTGGATTCCCCTCGACGATGCAGCGCGCGCCAGCGAGCGCTTCCGCTGGCTCGAGTCGGAATTGTCGCGATGCAAGCTGCCGGCCATGATCATCTGGGGCCGTGAAGACGACGTCTTCGATCACGCGACGTTCGCAACCCGCTTCAAGAAAATGCTGCCGCACGCGGAAGGCCCGCACCTGGTCACCGGCCGGCATTTCCTGCAGGAAGACTCGGGTCCTGAAATCGCGGCGCTGGTCCTGCAGTTCCTGAAAAAGCTTCCTGCCCGGTGACCCGCAGATGACACCCCGGATCAAAATCATCGAAGCGCCGGCGCTCGCTGGAAAACGCCGCGCATTGGTACTCATGGAGGACAGGGTCGGCCATTATCCGGAATTCCGTGCCTTCTTCGATCGCAGCTTCGACCTCAGCCGCGTCGGGTTGAGCAAACCCGGCTATGTTTCCGCGCCCTCCGCAATGGTCTACGAACTCTGCTTCATCGGCCGCAGCGGCGAAGCGTTTCCGTCGGGTGTGGAAATCAGTGCCATCGTCGATGCGCTGGAACCATTCGACGAAGCCGTCGTCGATCGCGACCTCTGGGAAATCCTGCGCTGGATGATCGAAGGGGTCGGCGCGCCGTGGAACGTGGAAGATCTGGATGCCACGGGGAAGCTGTACCGCATTCCTGCCGCGGAACGGTGAACAGTGAACGGTTATATCGGTGAACGGCGATCAGCGAAGGCGCAAATTCTTTAAACAGTTCACCGTTCACCGATCACCGATCACCGTTTACCGATCTCCACTGTCGTCTTCTACCGACAAAGTTACGGCACAGTGAACCTTCCGCACGTAATCATGCGGAAATGTTCGCCGCCTATATTGACAACTCCTGCCATCAGCGCGATGGTGCATTCTGCAAAGGAGGTCCGTCATGAATTCCACTCCGGCTACGCAAGCCCACATCTACCTGGAACAGTCCACGACAGGCCGCGTCTATCTGCATGTCCGCGATTTGGATTTTTCGCCGGACGATCCGCTACCTGCAGCGCTGTTCCCGGTCGATGCGACACCACTACCCGGCAAGGCGCGCTATTACGTCAGCACCTGCATGATCATCAAGTACGGCCGCGACGAATCCCGCTGGCCGCCGTTGGCACGTCAATTTGTCCGCGAGAGCTAGGGGCGCAGTCCGCGAGAGCCAGGGGCGCGTTGCCCACGAGTTCTTCCCATTTCTCTCAAAGGAGTTCCACGCGGAGTACGAATGAAAAAAGCCCGGTTTCCCGGGCTTTTTTTCGGAACCAACCCCGTTGCCGGGGCGTCATTCAGCCTTTAGATGGGCTGGATGTTGGACGCTTGGTCGCCCTTGGGTCCGGTGGTCTTTTCGAAGCTCACCTTCTGATTCTCTTGCAGCGACTTGAAGCCGTTGCCTTGAATCGCGGAGAAATGGGCAAAGAGATCCTTGCCGCCGTCATCCGGGGTGATGAAGCCGAAGCCCTTCGAGTCGTTGAACCACTTAACGGTACCTGTTGCCATGTTAGATCTTCCTTTAAAAATTTAAATTGGGCTTGCGCCCGAAGGCGGGAATACCAAGAGGACAAAATAAGGAGATCTGAGGAGTACCGTAAGGACGGGGCTACGACGGACCAACTAATATAAGCGCTTGGAACATCCACGCGCCGCCTTTATACGGGGTTAAACGCCCGCAGTCAAAGGTTTTCTTCTTTTGTAACAAGCACACGGAAGGGACCGAACGGCACTGGCTCGGGAGCCCGGGCCTGCCGCCAGGCGGGCAAATATCCCCACGGCGCCCCGGAATAGGGGCCATACTGAATGCGCCCCGCGCCGCACCCGGCTCCTGGCGCGACAGAATGCCCCGCATGGGCATCGAGGAAGCCGCCATGAGCTCCGGAACAAAAAAATCTTTCGCCCAGTTTCCCCCGGATTTTCGGCTTCCTGGAACCGACAAACAGGAAACCGCCAAGCAGGCAGGCAAAAAGGCCGCCGCCCCAGCTACGGTTGCGTCGAACTCCACTTATTACCGCCAGGGCGTTCTAGTTCCCGGCGGCCCGCCCGCCCGCCCTGCCTCGCGCAGCAGGCTTCGGTAACCGCACCAGACCCCCATTAACCAGGCAGACGACATGCGACTGCCTGGGCCACATCTACTTTCAATCCAACCACGGGGCAAAGAATGAACGATGAAAAATGGACCATGCTGTTCACGCCGTTTCGCACCCGGACCGAAGTACGCAACACGCTCGCCAGTCAGCTTGCGAGCCTGATGGTCCCGGGCAGTGGAACTGTCGTGTTTCCCGCGGAAATCAACGGACTCGCCACCAGCAATGACCGCGAAGTCATGGAGTCGCTGGGGCGCGTGAAAACCTTCTGCGAAGGCATGAAGGGCTCCGACAAGAAATCGGTCGCAGCCTCGATCGGCCGCGATGTCTTCCAGTTGTTTTCCGAGGCACTCGAAAGAATGAAGAAACTGCCGCCCGAACCGATCAAGAACGCGGAGTTCGCCGCCGCCAGTCAGGTGCGGCGCGCCTGAACGACGAAGAGGCGCCCGTCGCGGCCGGATACGATTCGGTCGCCTATCAGACGGCGCTGTCCCAGGCCCAGGCCGGCATCAAGACGGTTCTCAAACGCCGGCAGCTCGACCCCCTACGCTACATCGTAGACATCGACGCCGGACTTCCGGTCTTCGCGATGCGCGACACCCACCAGTTGCGCATTGCCTACAACCACTACGCAGAGCTGTCGATGGAAACCACCGTCCCGCACGAATGGCTGCTCGAACAAACCGGCAAGGCCCATGACCAGTTCCTGCTCGCGGTCGACGATCTCGTGCTGGCGCTGAAAGCGAAAGTTCAGGCGGCGGGGCGCACGCTCTGAAGAGCGGTCCGCCCCTTCGACCCTTCTTCAATCCTGTCATTCGACGCATCCGCGCCAGGGTGACATTGAACTCCTTCGTCCGGTAATCGACCAACACACACGCATTCCCGGGCATGCGTTTTTTCACGCGAAATTCAAGCCAGGCGGTGCGCTCGGAACTCGCAAAAAAGAATATCCGGGTGCACGGCGTATTTCCCGGGCCGGTCGATACCGACATGGCCAAAGACATCCCGATGGCAAAGACTTCACCTCGGGACGTTGCCCGAGCAATTGTGGATGGCGTTGAATCCGGCCCGGACGACATCACACCGGACTCCATGTCCCGGGATGTGCATGGCGCCTGGCTGAAGGATCCGAAGGGCGTCGAGCGGCAGTTCGGGGCGATGTAGCCACAAGTCGGCGGCAAGCGGGGAACGAAGATTGCGGAAACTCAGCGATTGAGCTGCCGCGCTGCGTCGCCCCACTTCCAGTCGCGCACCTCCGGCATGTCATCGCCATGTCGCCGGATATAGCTCCAGTGCTCCGCGAGTCTGTCGTCCATGAGTTTCGCCACATGGGCGGCCCGCTCCTTCAATCCCGGCACCCGATCGATAACATCCTTGACCAAGTGGAAACGGTCCATGTCGTTCATCACGGCCATGTCGAACGGCGTTGTGGTCGTGCCCTCTTCCTTGTAGCCGCGCACATGAAAATTGTCGTGATTGGTCCGCCGGTAAGTCAGTTTGTGGATCAGCGAAGGATAGCCGTGATAGGCGAACATGACCGGCTTGTCACGGGTGAACAGCACATCGAAATCTGCGTCGTTCAGACCGTGAGGATGTTCGCTTTTCGGTTGCAGCGCCATCAGGTCAACGACGTTGACCAGCCTTATCCTCAGGTCGGGGATGTGATGCCGCAGTAAATCCACCGCCGCCAGCGTCTCCAGGGTCGGGACGTCACCGGCACAAGCCATCGCCACATCGGGTTCGCCGCCCTGGTCGCTGCAGGCCCAGTCCCAGATGCCCAGCCCGACGGCGCAATGTTTGATCGCGGACTCCATGTCCAGCCATTGCCAGGCCGGCTGCTTGCCGGCGACGATGACATTCACGTAGTTGCGGCTGCGCAAACAGTGATCGGTGACCGACAGGAGGGTATTGGCATCCGGCGGCAGATAGACCCGGATGACGTCCGCCTTCTTGTTCGCCACGTGGTCGATAAAGCCCGGATCCTGGTGGCTGAAGCCGTTGTGGTCCTGGCGCCAGACGTGCGAGGTCAGCAGGTAGGTGAGCGAGGCGACCGGCTTGCGCCACGGGACTTCCCGCGAGACCTTCAGCCACTTGGCGTGCTGGTTGAACATGGAATCGATGATGTGGATAAAGGCCTCGTAGCAGGAGAAGAATCCGTGGCGCCCGGTAAGCAGGTAGCCCTCCAGCCAGCCCTGGCAGAGATGCTCACTGAGAACCTCCATCACCCGGCCGTCCGGGGATAGATGTTCGTCGCTTTCGAGGATCTCGCCGGAGAACGTTCGATCTGTGGCCTCGAACACCGCCCCCAGGCGATTCGACGACGTCTCGTCCGGACCGAACACGCGAAAGTTCGCGCTCGGCGCATTGGTCTTCAGCACGTCGCGCAGGAACATGCCCGTCGGGCGCGTGGTTTCCGCCACTACGCAGCCCGGCGCGGCAACATTGACGGCGTAGGCGCGGAAATCGGGCAGTTCGAGATCGCGCAGAAGCAGCCCGCCATTGGCGACAGGGTTGGCCCCCATTCGCCGGATGCCCTTCGGCGCCAGCGCCGCCACGTCCGCAACAAGTCTGCCGGATGCGTCGAACAATTCCTGCGGACGGTAGGTCTTCAGCCATGCTTCCAGCATCTGCAGGTGCTTTGGTTCTTTCTGCAGATTGGCGAGCGGGACCTGGTGCGAACGCCAGGTGCCTTCGGTCTGCAGGCCATCCACTTGCTTCGGTCCGGTCCAGCCCTTGGGCGTTCGCAGGACAATCATCGGCCATGGCGCACGCTCCCTGAATCCATCGCTGCGCGCTTCGGCCTGGATCCGGCGTATGTCCGCGACCACGTGGTCCAAAGTCGCGGCCATGAGCTGATGGACCTTGTCCGGATTGTCGCCTTCCACGAAATAGGGCTTGTAGCCATAGCCCCGGAATAGTTGTTCCAGTTCCTCCCGGCTGATCCGGGCAAGCAGCGTCGCGCTCGCAATCTTGTAGCCGTTCAGGTGCAGGATCGGCAGGACCGCACCGTCGCGTGCCGGGTTGAGATACTTGTTGGAATGCCAGCTCGCGGCAAGCGCGCCGGTTTCCGCCTCACCGTCGCCGACCACGCAGGCGACCACGAGTCCGGGATTGTCGAAAGCGGCGCCGTACGCATGGGCCAGCGAGTAGCCGAGCTCGCCGCCTTCGTTGATCGAGCCCGGCGTTTCCGCCGCCACGTGGCTGGGAATCCCGCCGGGGAACGAGAACTGCGTGAACAGCCGTTTCAGTCCGGCCTCGTCCTGCGACACCTGCGGATAGAACTCGCTGTAGGTGCCTTCCAGGTAGGTATTCGCGACCAGAGCAGGGCCGCCATGTCCCGGCCCGGTAACGTAGATCATGTCCAGGTCGTGGTCCCGGATGATGCGATTCAGGTGCACATAGATGAAATTCAGTCCAGGGCTGGTACCCCAGTGGCCGAGCAACCGGGGCTTGACGTGAGCCAGGGTCAGCGGCTCCCTGAGCAGCGGATTGTCCAGGAGGTAAATCTGGCCCACGGAAAGATAGTTGGCGGCGCGCCACCAGGCGTTCATTTTTCGCAGCAGATCGACGGAGAGGGGCTGTGTCATGGGCTTCAACCGGCCAGGGTGGATGGGGTGGAGTCGAGGATGCGGAACACGGACCGGGCGATAATCACGTCTTCATCGGTTCGAATGACACGCGCGCACGCCGCACTTTTTGCGGCGGAGATGACCGCCTCGCCGGCGGCATTGCGTGCCTCGTCGAGCCGGATGCCGAGGAACCCCAGACCCTCGCATATCCGGGAGCGGATCACGGCGGCGTTCTCGCCGATGCCGCCCGTGAAGACCAGCGTGTCGAGTCCGCCCAGCGCGGCGGCAAAGGCGCCGATCCCCTTCCGGACCTGGTAACAGAACAGCGCTACCGCTTCCGCGGCACGGGGGTCGATGCTTTCCTTTGCGAGCAGGTCGCGTACGTCCGAACTCGTTTCCGATATCCCGAGCAAACCGGACTCGTGATTGACCATCCGGTGAAACTGCTCCGCCGTCATGTTCTCGCTGCGCGAGAAATACGACATTAATCCGGGATCAAGATCGCCGGAACGCGTGCTCATCGGCAGACCAGCGGCCGGCGTGAAACCCATGGTGGTGTCGATGCTGCTGCCGTCGCGCACGGCCGCGAGGCTCGCGCCGTTGCCGAGATGGGCCAGCACCAGCCTGCCGCGCGCCGCCTTCTCTCCCGCCACACGTGCGAGCTCCTCCATCAGCCACGTATAGGAAAGTCCGTGGAAGCCGTAGCGTTCGATGCCGGCCGCCTGGAAGCGGCGCGGGATGGGCAGGATTCTCGCGACACCCGGCAAGGTACGATGGAATGCGGTGTCGAAACACCCGATTTGCGGGATGCCTGGCATCTTCGCTCCGAATAATTCGATCATCGCAATCTCGGCGGGCAGATGCTCCGGCGCATAGTTGGCGATGCGGCGGAGTTCCTCGAGTTCGGCGCCGGCTATTCGCTGCGGCTGATGAAATTTGGCCCCGCCATGAACGATTCGATGCCCGATGGCCGCTATCGATTGTCCGCCAACGCGCTGCACCAGCCATTCGCAGAGGTACTGCGCCGCTGCCACGTACTCCCGGCCGCCGGTGGAATGACTGCCGTGCTGGTCACGGTCGCGAAAGGAAAGCGAAGTACCGGGCAGACCGATGCGGTCGATCTTGCCCGACAGTTCCAGAAGTGGCGGATCGCTGCGCCGGTACAGGCCGAACTTGATGCTCGACGAACCGCCATTGATCGTGAGGACAAGGGGCCCGGAAGCCGGACTCGATTTCGCCGTCATACCCTCGGTTCCGGTCGGGATGCAGTTTCAGAAAGATGCACGCAGGCTTGAACGCCCACGACCACCAGAGTTTAGCAAAGACCATTCCGCCAGTGGCGGGCTGAATCCTGCCTACCTCTTGACCGCTTCCAGCGGCCCGGCGTTCACCGGCGCGACAAGTTCCTTGTCGTCATTCCTTGCGCTGCTGACCCGGCTACCTACGGGATGATGCAGGACTTCGATGACCGCGTGCTTGCGCGCCAGGGCCATGATTTCGCCCGGATCGGTGATCTGCTGGTCCAGCCACACCTTTTCCATGTCCGGCGTCAGGATGATGGGCATTCGCTCGTGAACTTCTGCGGTCGGGCCGATGGAATCCTGGGTGAACAGTGCTGCACTGAGTTGCGGCGCCTCCGGGTCCGGCGCTTTCCGAATCGCCATGATCCCGGCGAAAGAGAACAGCCGGTCGTCCGGAAGATGGAAGAAGTGCGGCTGCTTCACCGGCCTGATTTCGCCGGTTGCGGGGTCTGTCTGCTCGACCGTCTTCCATTCGTACCAGCCCACGGCGGGAATCAGGCAACGCGACTTGCCCAGCGGCCCTTTCCACATCGGTTTGGCTGCGGCTTCCTCGGAACGGGCGTTGTGCGAAGTGCGCGGCGGCCTGGCGTCTTTCCACCAGGCCGGGATCAAACCCCAGCGCGCATTGACGAGTTCAATTTCCCCCGTGGAGCTGCCCAGGCGAAGCACCGGGATGATCTGGGTCGGGGTGATATTGAAGCGCCGGGCGAAGGGGTTATTGTTGCGCCGGCCGAGGTGCCAGAAGCGCTCGATCGCGGCCTCTTCAGGGCTTACGTAGCGGCCACACATTTGATGCCTCCGGAATGGCGGACTCGAAGCCGCACCTGCCAGCCCGATACCTTCGGCTGCCGCACGCCCTGATACGACGGAAGAATTTTTCCACGGGAAAACATCCTCTTATCTGAT
The DNA here is from genome assembly GCA_046590325.1 of Burkholderiales bacterium. Classification (GTDB taxonomy): domain Bacteria; phylum Pseudomonadota; class Gammaproteobacteria; order Burkholderiales; family JACQAP01; genus JACQAP01. Next base: position 14,214 of record JBKJUC010000199.1, read on the forward strand.
TCACCAGCGATTCCTATTGGCGCGGCATGCAGACTATACGGTCTCTATGTTCGGTAACGCACATAGCATTCTGCGCGTCTAGGGGTAAGATTTATCGTCCACGGACTATCAGGTAAACCCTTTGCTCTTTTCCGGCATTTTCAGCCTGCCCTGGTGGGCGCCGTTCCCCATCGCGCTGGTCCTGACGCACCTCACCATTGCCGCGGTCACGATCTACCTGCACAGGTCGCAGAGCCACCGAGCGCTCGTTCTTCACGCAGTCCCCAGTCACTTGTTCCGCTTCTGGCTGTGGATGACGACCGGCATGGTCACCCGGCAATGGATTGCGGTCCATCGCAAACACCACGCCAACAGCGACACGGCCGACGACCCCCACAGTCCGCAGATGGTCGGCATCCACCGTGTGCTCTGGGGCGGAATGCTTTTGTATTCGAAAGAAGCGAAGAATGCAGAAACGATCGCGCGTTATGGCGCTGGCGCGCCTTCGGACTGGATGGAACGCCATGTCTATTCGGCGCACCCCGGCATGGGCATCATCCTGATGCCCATCGTCAACATTGTCCTGTTCGGCGTGCTCCCCGGGATGCTGGTGTACGGGATCCAGATGGCCTGGATTCCATTCTTTGCGGCCGGCGTGGTCAATGGCGTCGGGCACTACTTCGGCTACCGTTCCTATGCATGCAATGACGCGAGCACGAACATCGTTCCGTGGGGCATCCTGATCGGCGGAGAAGAACTGCACAACAACCACCACGCCTTCGTGACCTCGGCGAAGCTTTCGATACAGTGGTACGAACTCGACATCGGCTGGCTCTATATCCGCGCGCTCGAGATCTGCGGCCTGGCGAAGGTCCGGCGAGTGGCGCCCAAACCGCATTTCATCCCGAACAAAGCAGCGTGCGATCTCGACACCCTGCAGGCCGTCATCACGCATCGTTACGAAGTCCTCATGAATTACAACCGTGCCGTGAAGTCCGCTCATGTCGAAGACCTCGGCAGTCCCCATCCGCACGCGCATCAAAATCCGCAATCTGGCCTTCGCCTTCCGAACTGGAAAATGTCGTGGTTGCAGTATCAGACAGCGCTGCGGCGCGAGGGCCGCCTGAGCGCCAGGCTCAATACGCTTTATTTCATGGGCGACGAACTGAGCGCGTTGTGGGAGACCCGGGCAGCGACCCGTGAGGAACTGCTGGAGAAACTGCAAAGCTGGTGTCAGCGCGCGGAGACGAGTGCCATTGCGCCACTGCAGCGGTTCGCACGCGAATTGCGTTGCTACAGCTCACGCCCCCGGCGAGAGGTACCAAACTTCCCCAGAAACAAGTGGCCGGCAATTGGATAGTGACTTCGCCTTTCAGTAGCTACCAGATATTTACTTCCATACCTCCCTGAGGGGAACCAGCCACTGTCAACTTCCTTCCAATTTCAATCGGGCTCACGCAGCACTGCCGCGTCCACGACAACGCAGCGATACTGTTGTTACTTTTTTTCTTCTCTCTAATAATTTCCGGTGAAATGCCTGATCGTTTTCCGGTCTGTCCAACAGAATGTCTATGGCCGGTTGTCACTGCTCAGGTCAGCAGCAGTGGCGAAAGTTCAGCGGTAGAAGAGTGAGCGTTGAGGTACGAGGGCCGGGATAAGAAGAATAAATGCGTAGAACGCCAGAGCTCCAGATCTTCGCTCGGCCTCCTGCGCGATTGGCGACAGTCCAGAATTCCCCTGGGACAGCCTCGTGCCTCGTGCCCGATGTCCCGCCTGCCTCGGGCTTCCCGCTTCCCCGCGCGCGAGTAGTACACTGATTGGCCGTCCTCGCTTCCAGCCTCCGGGTTTCAAGGCAAATTGCACGATGTCTGACATACCGCAATCCGCGACGGAATCTGCCGCCACCGGCAGCGCCAGGCGGGAAAGTACCGACGGCCCGACCCGATCAACTTCCGTCCTGCCGTTCGGGGCACCGGGCGTCGCGTTCCTCGTGCTCCTCCTCTCCCTTGCCATCGCTGGAGTCGGTTGGAAACTCACAAACGCCGGAGCGTTGTTCCTGGCCGCCAGCAGCATCATCAGCCTGCTGCTGTTCGCAATGGTCTGGACCCTCACCTCCACCCGTCTGCGCGCCGAGGCGCTCGCAAGCGAGATGACCCGCGACCTGCGAGAAAGTGAAGCGCGATTCCGCGCCCTCACCGAATTGTCATCCGACTGGTATTGGGAGCAGGACGAAAACTACCGCTTCACTTCCCAGTGCGGCGGTGGCCAGGGATGGTCTAAGGCGGCGATCGCCGAGACTCTTGGCAAGACCCGCTGGGAATTGCCCAGCGCCGGCATGACCGACGAAGACTGGGCCGCGCATCGCGCGGTGCTCGATGCGCGCCAGCCGTTCAGGAACCTGACTTTCAAGCGCTCCGATGCAGGCGTGTTGCATCACATTTCGGTGAGCGGGGTGCCGCTGTTCGATGCAAACGGCGCCTTCAAGGGTTATCGCGGCATCGGCAGCGACATCACCGAGCGCCTGCAACGCGACAAGGACCAGCAGGAAAGCGAGGCGCGCTTTCGCACCGCCTTCGATTACGCTGCGATCGGCATGGCCATCGTCTCGCTCGAAGGCCGCTTGCAGCAGGTCAACCCACCGCTTTGCAACATGCTCGGTTACGCCGAAGCGGAACTCCTGGCGCTCAGCTTCCAGGACATCACCCACCCGGACGATCTGGCGGCTGACCTGGGCTACGTGCAGCAGGCGCTTCGAGGCGAAATCCGCAGCTACCAGATGGAAAAACGCTACTGCCACAAGGACGGCCGTGTGGTCTGGGCGCTGTTGAGCGTGTCCCTGGTGCGGGGACTGGACGGCAAGCCGCTGCACTTCGTTTCGCAGATAGAGGACATCACGGTACGCAAACAGACCGAACTGGAGCTCGCCGCCAACCGCCGCTTCCTGGCCGACCTGATCGACGCGATTCCGCTGCCGCTCACGGTCAAGGATGACGAACGCCGCTTCGTGATCGTCAACGAGGCGAACAACCGTTTCCATCAGCGGCCGGCCGTCGAGTTTCTCGGCAAGCAGGACAGCGATTTCTATCCGCCCGAACGCGTCATGCAGGTACGGGCAGAAGACGACGCGGTGATCGACAGCGGCACCCCCCTGGAGCAAGAACAAGCGTTCGAGACCATAGCGGGCGAGTTGCGCTGGGTCATCAAGTACAAGCGCCGGATCGTATCGCCGGACGGCCGGCGCTGGCTGATCACCGGACTGCTCGACATCACCGAGCGCAAGCAGGCCGAACTCGCCCTCAGGCAAAGCGAGGCCCGATTCCGTGCCCTGACCGAAATGTCCTCGGACTTTTACTGGGAGCAGGACGAGAATTTTCGCTTCATCGCCATGTCCGCCGAAGTGCAGAAATCGGTCGGCATCAGTTCGGAACTGCACATCGGCAAAACCCGCTGGGAAATCCCCGGCGTCCTGTTGCCGGAGCAGGAATGGGTTGCTCACAGGGCGGTGCTGGAGGCGCACCAACCGTTCACGGATTTCACGTACGAGCGGCTCGGTCCCGAGGGCGAGAGGCGCTACCTCAGCATCAGCGGCCAGCCGGTTTTCGATGAGCATGGAACCTTCAAGGGTTACCGCGGCGTCGGCAAGGATGTGACCGCGGCCAAGCTCGCGGAGGTACGCATTCAGTACCTGGCCTACCACGACAGTCTCACGGCGCTGCCGAACCGCTCCAGCTTCAGCCTTATCCTGAACCACGGCATCGCCCGCGCGCGCCGCGATGCAAGAAAGCTTGCCGTGCTGTTCATCGACCTCGATCGTTTCAAGACCATCAACGACACGCTGGGTCACGAAGCCGGAGACACGCTGCTGCGTGAGGTCGGAGCCCGGCTCAGGCAGACCCTGCGCCCGAGCGACACTGTGGCGCGCCTGGGCGGCGATGAGTTTGTCGTATTGCTGGAAGAGTTAACCGCGCCGGCCCTTGTGGGCAACGTGGCGCGCAAGATCCTCGCAAGCATCGCCAAGGCAATGGACATTCTCGGCCAGGAAATCCGCGTCACGGCCAGCGTCGGCATCAGCCTCTACCCTCAGGATGGCGAGGACGAGCAGACGCTGATGAAGAATGCAGACATCGCGATGTACCACGCCAAGCAGGAGGGCAAGAACAATTACCAGTTTCACTCGGAGAAAATGGGCACGGACTCTCTGCAGCGGCTGGCACTGGAAACCGGGCTGCGTCGCGCATTGGAACGCAACGAATTCCAGTTGCACTACCAGGCCAAGATGAGCCTGCGCACGTCCCGCATGACCGGCATGGAAGCGCTGCTGCGCTGGAACCACCCCGATCTGGGAATGGTCTCGCCCGCGCAATTCATCCCGATTGCGGAGGAAACCGGATTGATCGAACCCATCGGGCAATGGGTGATCCGGACCGCCTGCCTGCAGAACAAGGCCTGGCAGGACCTGGGCCTGCCGCCCGTGCGTGTGGCCGTCAATCTCTCACCACGCCAGTTCACTGATGAGAACCTGCCGCAGAGTATCGCCTCCATCCTGAAGGAGACGGGATCGGCTCCGGACTGGCTGGAACTGGAGATTACGGAAAGCATGATCATGCACGACGTCGGCAAGACAATGCAGAAACTGACCACCCTCGGAAAAACCGGCATCCGCATCGCCATCGATGATTTCGGAACCGGCCACTCTTCGCTTGCGTACCTCAAACGCTTTCCGATCGACACCCTGAAGATAGACCGTTCGTTCATCAAGGATCTCCCGGGAGATGCCGAAGACAAAGCCATCACCACCGCCATCATCGCCATGGGCAAGAGCCTGGATCTCACCGTGGTGGCTGAAGGCGTGGAAACCCGGGACCAGCTTGATTTCCTGCGATTGCATGGCTGCGACGAATTCCAGGGTTACTACTTCAACAAACCGCTGCCGGCGGAGCAGTTTGTGCAGTTGATGAGGACCGGTATGAGCCTGTCCACCGCTCGCGACGCAGAGGCGTCGTGAAGGCCGTAAGGAGCGTGAATATCGTAAAGGCCGTGAATGTCGTGAGTATCTTGGGCAGGCCCTCTTCGCCAGCGCAAAGGACGTGAACAAAGAAAGGCTGGCACGCCCAGGACCACGGGCCGACCCGCCTCACGCGCCACTCACGACATCCACGATAATCACGGCATTCACGACCCACTGGGCCTTGAAATACCCCTGCCCGCTCAGCATCTAACGGCATGACTGCTGTCCACCACGTGAACCCGAACCGATGAAATACAAGGACTACTACGAAATCCTCGGCCTTAAGCGCGACGCCGGCGCCGCTGACGTCAAGAAGGCGTACCGCAAGCTCGCTCACAAGTACCACCCGGACGTGTCCAAGGATCCGCACGGCGAGGCGAAGTTCAAGGACATCGCCGAGGCCTATCAGACCCTGAAGGACCCCGAGAAAAAGTCCGCCTACGACAACCTGGGCAGCCATCGGCCCGGCGAGGACTTCCGTCCGCCGCCTGGTTGGGGCGGCCAGTACGGGCAAGGCGGCGCGGGTGCCGGCGGCTTCTCTTTCGACGACGTCGACCTCTCCGACCTGTTCGGAAATCTGGGCGGAGCATTCCGCGGCGGTGGACGCCGCGGCAGTATCCCGGTCCGCGGCCAGGATTTTGAAGTGACTGCCCCGGTCACGCTCGAGCATGCCTTCAGCGGAACCGAAAGGGAGCTTAGCCTGAGCGTGCCGGAGCGCGACGGGCAGGGCCGGCTGCACCGCGTGCCGCTGGTGTTCACGGCGCGCATTCCGAAGGGCGTGACCGATGGCGACCGCTTGCGCCTGCCAGGCAAAGGCGGCAAGGGCATCAACGGCGGGTCAAACGGCAATCTGTATCTCAACATCGCGCTGCTGCCGCACGCGCTGTATCGCGTGACCGGCCATGACCTCTATCTGGACCTGCCGCTGGCACCGTGGGAGGCGGCGCTCGGCGCCAGCGTGGAAGTGCCGACGCTCGCCGGGCCGGTGAACCTCAAAATTCCCCCGGCAACCAGCAGCGGGCGCAAACTGCGCCTCACCGGGCGCGGCCTGCCGAGACGCATGGAGGGCGCGGGCGACCTCTACGCCGTGGCCCAGATCGTGGTGCCCGAAAAAACCGGCGAGCGCGAGCAGGCGCTGTACAAGGAAATTGCGGGAGCTTCGGACTTCAATCCGCGCGCGGCCTTTCCGAAAGGAGACGGCGAATGAAAATCGAACTGACTGAGGCCGTCTGGCTGGAAGATCGCGCCGGAATGAGCCTGGACGAACTCACCGAACTCTCCGGCCTGCCGTCGGAGGTGCTGCGCGAACTCGTCGACTGCGGCGTGCTGGTACCGGCAACGACTGGTGGATCGCAGTGGCGGCTGACCTCCGCGTCCATCACTGCGGTCCAGACCGCCGGCCGCCTTCGCAGCGATTTCGAACTCGACGCCAGCGCGCTCGCGCTCGTCGTCAGGCTGCTTGACCGGATTCAGCAACTCGAGCAGCAGGTGAGGGATTCAAGGGCCAGGAGGTAGAAACAGGTGCTGGGTGCTGGGTGCTGGGTGCTGGGTACTGGGTGCTAAGTCCAGCGTTCACGTAGTAGGGTATCTGCGTTAACGCTTCCAGTGTCGGCTCGGCCGGCTCGCTCTTTATCAGCACACAGCACCGGGATTGACTCTTACCTTTCGCCTCAGAAGCAAACGACGCGGGCGTTTTCTTTTGCCGCCGCGGCGTAGAACTCGTTCATACCCGCCATGCTGACGCGCTTGTCGAAGTTCGCCTCGGTGAGCTGGCGCACGTTCGCACAGGGCTTGCAGACCAGGACTTTCGCATTCGCGTGGCCCACGACTTCCTCATAGCGCGGCGGCGGTCCGAAGGGCACGATCTTCTCCGCCGTGCCCTGCGTGGCCATGTGCACGGAGTCGTGGAACAGCATGAGCGTAACGGTGTCGCCCGCCTGCAATGCGGAGGCCGCAAAGATGAAAGGCAGTTGTGCCCGGGTGGGATCGGTCGGACCCCAGGTGGCGGAAATGGCGAAATGCATAAGTGCTCCTTCGGCAGGGAAAAGTGACGGGGGAACGGAGAAAAGGCTGCAGCGGGCAATCCAGTAAACTTTACTTCACTTTCCTGTTTGCTCCGTTCTCTCAGTGCCCACTTTTGGTTAATGCGCCGGCTCGTGCAGCAGGGCCGCAACGAGGCCCTCCGCCTCGTTCTTCAGCGCCGCATCGAGGCGCAACATGCTGTTCCTTTGCATCACCAGATCGACGGTATCGGATTCGCCACTCCCATGCAGTGCACCGGCAAAACCGGGCTGGCTGCGGGTAGCGTCGAGCGCCCTGCGCTGCTCCTCGATTTCGCGCAGGCGGGCGCAGCGCGCCGATTCCTCTTCGACGAGGCCCGCCACTTCGCGGCCTGCGGGCACCACGAAAGCTTTGCCACAGGTGGTGCAATTCAATGCGGATTCCCGGGTCATCACTGATCGGTTATGAAAACGTTACAGTCTTGGCTGACGGAGGCACGCGAGCCACGGCAATAGGTTAGCACCGGGAGCCGGGTTACGGTGTGTTAAGGGTTGCCCCCGAGCCGGGAGTGGCCGGGGGAGAGACGAGAGCAAAGAGAAAAGGTAAAAGAGTAAAAGCCCTTGAGCCCGTCGGTGTCACCTTTTCTCTCGTCTCTCCCGGACCGGGCGGGATCCGGGCTGACCCTTGGCGTCAAAGAGGCGCAGAATAGCCCGGACCACGATGTTCGCCGACCAGCCCAAGCCCGCCGAAGGAGCCCACGCCCGCAGTCCGTTTGCGCGGCGGGCCGTTTCCGCCGACCTGGTGGCGGACCTTTACGAAATCCTCGACGCGACCATGCTGCTGCTTGGAGCCGACCAGGGGAACATTCAGCTCTACGACCCGGCTCGGGACGTGCTTGAAATCATCGCCCACCGCGGGCTGCCCGAGGAATTCCTGACCGCCCTGCGCACGGTTTCCCGCGAGGACCAGACTGCAAGCGCGCGCGCCCTGCGCGAGGGCAGGCGGGTGGTCATCGAGGACGTGAATCAGGACGCGGCCTACGCGCCCTACCGGCACATCGCCACGCAGGCGGGCTTCCGCGCCGTGCAGGCCACACCGATGCTCGGCCACGACGGCAGGCTGCTCGGCGTGCTGGCCACGGAGCTCAGCGAGGCCCGCCGTTTTTCGGCGCAGGAACTGCGCATCCTCGACCTTTATTCCCGCCAGGCGGCCGACGCCGTCGAGCGCGCCCGGGTCGAGCGCGACCTGGAAACCGCCCGCCGCCGCCTGGCAACCGCCCTGAACGCCGGCGAGATCGGCGTCTTTGACTGGGACATGCTGAGCGACCAGGTGCACGGCGACGCCAATTTAGAGCGCATGTTCGGCATCAAGCTGGATGAGCAGGGATCGGCACCGCGCTCCGCCTTCGATCCCCCCATCCATCCGGACGACCGCGAAATGCGAGCAGACCGGGTCAAGCACGCGATCGCTACCGGCGAGCCTTACGAAGCCGAATACCGGATCGTCAATGGCGACGCAACGCTGTGGGTGATTTCGCGCGGCAGGATCGAACGGGATGCATCGGACAAGCCCACCCGCTTCCTTGGCGTGGTGCTGGACGTCACAGCGCGGCGCAAAGCGGAGCAGGACCGAAAGGTCATCACCGACGACCTGGACCGGCTGTTTCGCATCCATGAAACCATCCTCTCGACCACCGACGACTTTGCCTACATTTTCGATCGCAACGGCCGCTTCCTCTATGCGAACCGGCGACTGCTGACCGTTTGGGCGAAAACGCTGGACCAGATCGTCGGCAAGACCTGTCTGGAATTGGGATACGAACAGTGGCACCACGACATGCACATGCGGGAAATTGCACAGGTTCTGGCAACCATGCAACCCATCCGCGGCGAAGTGCCGTTCACCGGTGCCAGCGGCATCTCCGGCATCTACGACTACATATTCTCGCCCGTACTCGGCCCGGATGGCGAGGTGGAGGTCATCGTCGGCACGACGCGCGATGTGACGGAGCGCAAGCGCGCCGAGGAATCCCTGCGGGAAATAGACCGGCAGAAGAACGCCTTCCTAGCGCAACTGGCGCACGAGCTGCGCAATCCCCTGGCCCCCATCCGCAATGCGGCGCGCATTTTCAAGATGAAACAGTCGGCAGAGCCAGACGTGCTCTGGGCAAGCGAGGTGATCGACCGCCAGGTCGACCACCTGACGCGGCTTATCGACGACCTGCTCGACGTGTCGCGGATCAGCCGCAACAAGCTGGAACTGCGCAGGCAGCGCATCGAACTGCAGGAAGTCGTACGCGGCGCCGTGGAGATCAGCCAGCCTACGATCGACCAGAACGGCCACAAGCTCGTCCTCGATGTACCGGCGGAACCGGTCTACCTGCTCGCCGACATGGCCCGGCTTACGCAGGCGCTGATGAACCTGATCATCAACGCTGCGAAGTACACCGAAGCCGGCGGGAGCATCGAGCTCAGCGCGGGACGCGAAGGCGATGAAGCGGTGATGCGGGTCAAGGACAACGGCATCGGCATCGATGCCGCGGCCATCCCCAGGCTGTTCGAGATGTTTTTCCAGGCGGACGCGTCCATGGAACGCTCGCAGGGCGGGCTGGGCATCGGACTCTCTCTGGTCAGGTCAGTGGCTGAACTGCACGGCGGAGCGGTCGAAGGCCGCAGCGCGGGCCTCGGCAAAGGCAGCGAATTCATCCTGCGCGTACCGGCTCTGGCGGCGTCCGCCCAGTCGGCTTCATCCAACCCTGTATCGGCAGGCGGGGCTGCGCCGTCCAGCGCCCGCCGCGTGCTGGTGGTCGACGACAACCAGGACGGCGCCGAATCCCTGGCCATGTTCCTGCAAATAGGCGGCCACGAAGTGCACACGGCGTACGACGGCGAGGAAGCGGTCGCCGCCGCGGAAACTTTCCGTCCGGAGGTCGTCCTGCTCGACATCGGCATGCCGAAACTCAACGGCTACGAGGCCTGCCGCCGCATCCGCAACAGTGCCTGGGGCCGCGACATGGTACTTATAGCCCAGACCGGCTGGGGGCAGGAGGAGGACAAACGCCGCACCAAGGAAGCCGGTTTCGACGACCACCTGGTAAAGCCCGTGGACCCTGTTTCGCTGATGAAGATGGTGACGGAAGCGACGCGACGCGAAGCTGTCGCGAGCACAAAGGGGAAAGGTTAAAGGTTAAAGGTTAAAGGTGAAAGGCGAAGCAGCTCGAGAACATTATCTTTCTACTTTATCCTTTTACCTTTGACCTTATCTTTTCTCCCGCAGCGCGGAGCGCTGTTCCGGCGTGAGCAGTTCCCCGACACAGCCGATCAGCGCGTTGCTGCAAAGATAGAAATTCACCTCGAGGTTGCGCTGCTGTACCAGCTCACGCTGCCCGGCGGACAGGTCATCCAGGTGGCAACTAAGCAACGTACCGACACTGTTCATGCAGCCGGCAAAATTTCGCTGGAGGTAGGCATCGTGCGCGGTGGCGCGCTGGTCGTCGGTCAGCGCGGACTGGTCACAGGCGCTCAATCCGCTCAGGCAGTACATGAAATTTCGTAACCCGCCCGCCTGGTCGACCAGGCTGCGCTGATCGCTGGAGAGATTTTGGAGGTTACAGATCGCCTCGCCGCGAAGGCAGACCTCGAAGTTGAGATGCCCGACCGTTCGGCGAACCTGGACAAGTTCCGCCTCACTCAGCCTCGCTTCGTTGCATCGCCGTCCCGCAAGGCAATCCCGGAAATGCTGCGGACCCCGCACCTCGATGAGCTGCTCCGTTTCCTGCGCCGTAAGGAGCGCCGAGTTGCAGGCGTAGTCGTCCGCAAGGCAGCGCTCGAAATTCGAGCGTTGCACTGGCGTACCGGCACAGGAAGACAGGGCAAGAGTCGTGAACGCGAAGCCAGCAAAGGCGTGGAAGCGGGTGCCGCAAAGAAGCCGGTTCAGCCGTCCTCTACTTGAATTTTTCACCGCTTCCCTTTGCCCCCATTTTTTGCGCGCGCCGGGTGCGCAACAACGCTTGCCGTCTTCGTCCCCTGGGGAGTAACGCGAATCCCGCAGCCAATCTAGAAACGACGGCCACGGCCTAGCTGCCTTCAAGATTCGAGCCGCAGCCCCGGAAGGTAACCGGAGGCAGCCGGTGCGGCGCTATGCTAGCTTAGGCGTCCGCCCATTCGGGGCAACGATACGGCAAGCAATCATGCAGGACAACTCCTGGACCGAGGGTTATGTGGTCGACGTCGGCTATACGCACGGCTTCTACCCCGAACTCACTCCGGCATTACTGCGTTTCGTCGCCCTCCTTGGCGGGATACAGCCGCCTGACTTCGACCGTCCCTTCATTTATTACGAGCTCGGCTGCGGCAACGGCTACTCCACCACGCTGCTGGCGGCGGCCAATCCCGCGGGCAGGTTCATTGGCGTCGATTTCAATCCGGCGCATATCCGGAACGCGCGCAACCTGGCGCAGGAAGGCGGCGTAGCGAACGTCGAATTCCTGGAGAAGAGTTTTGCCGCCCTGGCCGAAATGGACCTGGCGCAAGCCGACTGCATCGCGCTTCACGGTGTCTATTCCTGGGTCGGCGCGGAGAGCCGGCGGCACATCGTCGAATTCATCCGCCGCCGACTCAAGCACGGCGGCATTGCCTATGTCAGCTACAACAGCCTGCCGGGGCTGGGCCAGGTGATGCCGCTGCGCCGGCTGCTGACCGACCACGCGAATCGTGGTACCGGCCCGCTGCCCTCCCGGATCGGCCATTCGATCGACTTCGTGCGCCGACTGCAACATGCCGGGGCGGATTACTTCCGTACCAGCCCGATTGCGAATGCCCGCCTCGACAGCATCGTCGGACAGGATCCTGACTACCTCGCCCACGAGTACTACAACGAACACTGGACGCCGTTCTATCACGCCGACGTGGCTCATGATCTGGCCGGGGCCGACCTGAATTACGCCGGCTCGGCGCAGTTGATCGACAATTTCGACCAGTTCACGCTCTCGCCAGCCATGGCGGCACTTGTCGCCGAGACCGGGGACCAGAGGATGGCAGAGACGGTCAAGGACTTTGCACGCAACAGGGGTTTTCGCAAGGATGTGTTCACACGCGGCGCGCCCATAGCCGACCCGCCAGACCTCGAAGTCCTGCTAGGGAGCACGCGTTTCGCGCTGGCGCGGCCACGCGGCGGTTGCCGGCTGACCGAAAAAACGCCGGCGGGCGATCTGGTCCTGCAAACCGACGTCTATGCGCCGGTACTCGATGCGCTGGCGCGCAAGCCGATGACTTTCGATGAACTGGCAAGCGCATCAGAAACAGCCGGAATGAACCGGCCGCGGGTGCGTCAGGCCGTTTTCGGCATGGCCGCGCTGGGGAATATCGTGCCTGCGTTGCCGGCCGCGGGGGAAGAAACGCGCTGGACTGCCGCGGCGAGCTTCAACAAGGCGGTACTGGCGAGACCCGTCGACGCAGAAAACGCAATGCTCGCGTCCCCCATCTGGGGTTCCGGCGTGGCCCTCAATCTGCTCGACAAGCTGCTGCTGATCGGACCGCGCAGGCACGACGATGCGGTCGAGCATGCGCTGAAAGCCTGGCTCAGCAGTGGCAGCAGACTCGGGAGCGATAGGCCGGGGGTGTCGCTTCAGGAGACACGGGCGAGGATCGACGAAAGGGCCGCGTACTTTCTCGGCGAGTTGCTGCCATTCTTCCGGCAGATCGGGGTGGCGGAGTGAAGAGAGGAGAGAAAAGGGAAAAGGTGAAAGGTCAAAGGTGAACGCTGTTCTAGAGCAGTATCTTTTCCCTTTAACCTTTCACCTTTTAGCTGTCTCTCTTTTCAGAACTTTCCCCGGCCTGTTCGACGTCGGCGCACCGTTCTTCCACACCGTCCTGCCATTGACGATAGTCGCTTCGATACCGTGCGCGGTCTGGATTGGGCGTTCCCAGGTACCGGCCTCGGCCACGGTCCGAGGATCAAAAATGGTGATGTCGGCGTAAGCGCCTTCCTTCAGCACGCCGCGATCCTTGAGCCCGAAAGTCTTCGCCGTGAGGCCGGTCATCTTGCGCACCGCCGTCTCCAGCGGGAACAGTTTCAGGTCGCGGCTGTAGTGGCCGAGTACGCGCGGGAATGTGCCCCACAAGCGCGGATGCGGACGCATGTCGTGCGGCAGCCCATCGGAACCCACCATGGTGTGCTCGAACGAAAGGATGCGCTGTACGTCGTCCTCGTCCATCGAAAAATAGATCGCCGAGGCCGGCTGCAGCTTGGCCACGGCCTGCTCCACCGGCATTCCCATTTTCTTCGCCACTTCGTCCAGATCCATGCCCGCAAACTCCGGATGCGGTTTCGAGGAGCTGACGATCACCCGCCAGCAGATTTTCGTGCGCTCGAAGCTCAGCATGGTCGAGGAAGCCAGGTAAGGATAGCAGTCCAGGCACACGGACTGGTGGCGCATCGCCTCGGCGATCATCGGCAGCGTTTCCTTGGAGCGGCCGCGGCTTGGCGTGCCGACCACCTTATGGTGCGAAATCACCACAGGCACGTCCAGCTCGCGGCCGATGCGGAAACTTTCATCCAGGGAATCCAGAATGTGCTCGGCTTCGTTGCGCATGTGCGTGCAATAGATGCCGTTGAATTCCTTTAGCGGCCGCGCAATGTCGATCACTTCCTGAGTCGGCGCGGCGTTCGAAAGCTCGTAGTAAAGGCCGGTCGAAAAGCCGATCGCTCCTGCGGCAAGCGCTTCCCGCGTCAGTCCTCGCATGCGCCCGATCTGCGCCTGCGTGGCAGGACGGTCGAGAGTATCCATTGTCACCACGCGCAGGGTCATGTGCCCGACCAGCAATGCACAGTTGACCGCTGCCGGATGCGCGCCCAGTTCCTCGATGTAGGAGGCAAAAGTGGGAAAACGAAACCACTTGCCTTCGTTGTCGAGCAGGTCGAGCGGCGAAGGCACCTTGCCCCTCATTCCATCCGGCATGGGCGACAGCGAAATGCCGCAGTTGCCTGCCACGACCGTGGTCACGCCCTGGCTGACCTTCGGCGCCATGTCCGCGCCGGAAAGCATCAGCCTGTCGTCATGCGTGTGCGCGTCGATGAACCCCGGCGACGCCACCTTGCCCGACGCCTCGATCTCGACCTCGCCCCGGGTGCCGTCTAGATTGCCCATGCGTACGACCCGGTCACCGCGCACGCCGATGTCCCCATCGAAACGCGGCGCTCCGGTCCCGTCAATGATGGTGGCGTTGCGAATGAGAAGATCGAAATGGTCATTCATGATTTGGTCTCAGACTTAGCGCTCAACGCAGAGTACGCAGAGGGCGCGGAGGAAAAACAGGAGAGTTTTGATAGATAGTTTGTGCTAACTGATTAAGTATATGCCAACACTAACTCGTGGCACTGTGGCTACTACTAACTTCTTGCAACCGTTCCATCTCTCTCTTTTGCCTTTCCTCCGCGCTCTCTGCGTACTCAGAGTTGAGAGCTATCACTAATCTATTTTCGCGCCAGCGCGACGGATGACCTCGGCCCAACGCGGGCGCTCGCGGCGGACCAGCGCCGCGAATTCTGCGGGCGATCCGCCGACGGTTTCCGTATCGAGTTCCGCCCAGCGCGCCCGGACTGTGGGCGACTGCACCGCTGCCACGATCTCGCGCTGCAACTTTTCGACGATCTCCTTCGGCAGTTTCGCCGGACCGACGATCCCGCCCCAGGCGGTGGTTTCGTAGCCGGGCACACCCGCTTCGGCGATTGTAGGCACATCCGGGAACAGCGGCGAGCGGCGCGTGCCGGATACGCCCAGCGGACGCACCCGGCCCGTTCTCGCGTAGGGAGTGAGTGAAGTCAGGTTGTCGAAGGTGACGTTGGCTTCGCCAGACATGACATCGCTGATTGCCTGCGGGCTGCCGCGATAGGAGACGTGCAGCATGCGCGCGCCTGTCATGGCCTTGAACAGCTCGCCGCCCAGGTGGCCGGTGGTACCGTTGCCGCCGGAAGCCATTACCAGTTTGTCCGGATTCTTTTTCGAGTAGTCGATCAGCTCACGGACGTTGTGCACCGGAAGGTCGTTGTTTACCGCCAGCATGTTGGAAACGCGCAGGCAGTTGGCGATCAGCGTCAGGTTCTCGAGTTCGTACGGAACCCTGGACATCAACCCGTACACGATCGCCAGCGAAACTATGTTGCCGTATCCGAGCGTATAGCCGTCCGGCGCCGCGTTGACGATCTCCATGGTGCCGATGATTGCGTTAGCGCCGGGCTTGTTGATGATTACGAAGGCAACACCCAGACGCTTCGATAGTTCGGCGGTGAGGATGCGCATCAGCACGTCGGGCGAACCGCCCGCGGCGGAGGGGATGATGAAGCGGATCGGCTTTTCCGGGTATTCGGCGGAGGCGGAGGCGGAGAAGAACAGCAGCAACACCGCGAGAAGGAAACGGCGTGCTGAGTGCTGCGTGCTGAGTGCTGAGAGAGTCATCGCTTGAACAATACGCCGGTTGGCGCTGCGGAGCCAGAGATTGAAGACTGGGGCTTTAAGCCTGTTCTCCCAGCACGCAGCACACAGTACGTAGCACTCCCGTATTCACGGCAGACACGACAGTCACGTCCTCTCGTCACTGCAGCCTTTACGCGACCTCCATCCTCTTCACATCCCCGAGGATGAAGATGTAAGACAGGGCGCCGATCATGGCCACCGTGCCGACGTAGGCCAGCGCGTAGAAGAACGAACCGGTGGCAGCGACGATGAAGCCGATTACCAGCGGCGTCGCAATGCCCGCGAGGTTTGCGGCGAAGTTGAAAACACCGCCGGTCAGGCCCATCAGGTTCTTCGGTGCGATATCGGATATCAGCGTCCAGCCCAGGCCGGTCATGCCCTGCGCAAAGAACGCCACCGACAGGATGGCGATCACCGCGGCATCGCTGTCCACGTAGTTGGCCGAAATTATGGTCGAGGCACCGAGCAGGCCGGCGATGATTGGCAGCTTGCGCGCGATGTTCGCCGAACCGGTGCGCTTGAGCAGCTCGTCTGATATCCAGCCCCCGAACATGACACCGACCGCGGCGGCAATGAACGGCATCACGGCGAAGAAGCCGATCTTGATCCAGCCCATGTGGCGCTCGGTCGCGAGATAGGTCGGGAACCAGGTCAGGAAAAACACCAGGGTCGAGTTGCCGCCGAACTGGCCGAGGCAGGCGCCCCACATTTGGCGATAGCTGAGCAGCGCGCGTACCCGCGCCCAGCTGAAACCGGTCTTGCCTCGCCCCACGGGTGGCGCGAGGCCGCCGCCCAACGCTATGTAATCCAGCTCGGCCTGGTTGACGGTCCTGCTCTCGTGCGGCTCACGATACATGGCCCACCAAACGAACGCGAAAACAATCCCGGCCAATCCGACCACGACGAATGGCGCGCGCCAGCTGAAAGTACTTATCAGCCAGAACAGGAAAGGCGCGAAGCAGGCCAGGCCCAGGTATTCGCCGACGGTATACACGCCGGTGGCACGCGCACGCTCCTGCTGGGGAAACCAGGTCGTCACCACGCGGCTGTTGGTCGGGAAGCACGGCGCCTCGCTGACGCCAAGGCCGAAGCGGAACACGAGCAGCGAGTAAAGCCCGGTGGCCAGGCCCTGCAGCAGCGTAAACAGCGACCACACGGAAACGGAAAGAAAGTAAGTCAGCCGGCTGCCGAAACGGTCGAGAAAAATTCCGCCCGGGATCTGCGCCGCGGCATAGGTCCAGGAGAAGGCCGAGAACACCAGTCCCATCACCGCTGCCGACAGGCCCAGTTCCTGGCTCAGACTTGGCGCGGCGATCCCCAGCACAGTGCGATCGAGGTAGTTGATCATCGTTCCCACCGCAAGCAGGGCAAGGACGACGAAGCGCGTGCGCGTCGGACGCGCGGATCCGGAAGGGGTTGTCATGGCCTGCTTGTTGTTCTGGTTGGCGACGGGACTATATCAGACCCCCTAACCGCAAAGGTGCGAAGGCGCAAAGGAAGCGCGAAGGAAAGCACGACAAGAATGAAACCACCTGAGAGGTCAGCGCACGGAAACTGACTTTGCAACGCGAACCATGAATTTACAATCCAGAAATCTTGTTACCTTGTCTTCCTTTGCGTTCCCTTTGCGTCTTCGCGCCTTTGCGGTTGGGAGTTTAGGTCATGGAAGCGAAGTGGCGGGACATGCGTTCAGCGTCCGGTGTGATGCCGGTAAACAGCCGGAACGCTTCCACTGCCTGGAACACCGCCATGCCGCCGCCATTCAGTGTGCGGCAGCCAAGCTGGCGAGCGGTGCGCAGCAGTTCGGTTTCGAGCGGGAAATAGACGATCTCCGCGACCCAGAGTTGCGGCCGCAGCAATGCGGCGGGCAATGGCAGGCCGGGCAATTTCACCATGCCGGTCGGCGTCGCGTGGATCAAGCCGTCGGCCTGCTCAATCGCATTGGGCAGATCCGCGCCGGCCGCCACCCTGCCCTCACCGAATCGCAATGCCAGACCTGCGGCCGTCTGTTCGGCCCGGCCCTGCTCGATGTCGAATATCGTGAGATGGCCGATCCCCAGGGTGAGCGCCGCATGGGCGACGGCCGCCCCCGCGCCCCCTGCACCCAGTTGCACCGCACGATCCAGCTTCGCGCCCGCCATCCCTCGTCGGAAGCTTTCCGCGAATCCCCACCAGTCGGTGTTGTGGCCGACGCGCTGTCCATCCCGCAGCACCACGGTATTCACCGCGCCCAGCACACGCGCGTCAGTGGACAGCTCCGTCAGCAGCGGAATCACCAACTGCTTGCAGGGATAAGTGATGTTCAGGCCGGCAAAACCGTCGCGCTCGGCATTTGCGATCAGGTCCGGGAGCGCATCAGCTCCGGCGCCGAGCTTGTCGAGATCGATGAGCCGATACGAGTAACGTAAGCCCTGCTCGGCGCCTTCGCGCTCATGCATGGCTGGTGTGCGCGAGGCCTGGATTCCGGCGCCGATCAGGCCGACGAGGATGGACGGTCGAATATCGTTCATGATGGGCGATATTCTGACGCAGCGAAGTTGAAAGGGGAAAGGTTAAAGGTAAAAGTAAGGACCCTGACTCCGGACGGCGGCCTTGACCCTGCTTTCACCTTTAGCCTTTTCCCTTTCACCTCCCACTTGAGGAATGACAATGACGAAAGTTGCCGTTCTCGACGACTGGCAGAACATAGCGAAGCGCAGCGCCGACTGGGCGCCGCTGCTCAAGCGCGCGGAAGTGGTCGTTTTCGAGAAGCCGTTCCGGTATGCAGACGAACTGGCGGAGGCGCTCGCGGATTTCGAGATATTGATTCCAATGCGCGAGCGGACGAAATTTCCGAAGGCGATACTCGACCGCCTGCCAAAGCTGCGAATGATCGCTCTCACCGGCGCGCGCACGTGGACCATCGACGTCGAAGAATGCAATTGGCGCGGGATCGTGATCAGCAACACCGGCCAGGGCAATTCCAGTGCTGCCACTGCTGAACTTGCCTTGGGGCTGCTGCTCGCAGCCGCCCGTAACATCCCGGTGGCCGACGCATCTATGCGCGATGGCCGTTTCCAGAACGGCGTCAAGCCGGGCATTACGCTGGACGGCAAGACGCTCGGTATCATCGGCCTGGGCAAGATCGGGTCGAAAATGGCGCGCTATGGCCTGGCGCTGGGCATGACGGTGCTTGCCTGGAGCCAGAACCTGACGGATGAACAAGCCGCGCAGGCCGGAGCGAAGCGGGTGGACAAGGCAACATTGTTGAAGGAGTCGGATGCTGTGTCGCTGCATGTGGTCCTCTCCGAGCGCAGCCGCAACCTCCTCGGTGCGCAGGACCTTGCGCTCATGAAACCCGGCGCCATCCTGGTCAACAGTTCGCGTGGGCCGCTCGTCGACGAAGCCGCGCTGCTGGAAAGACTCCAGACCGGAAAGCTGATCGCCGCCCTCGATGTATTCGGCCAGGAGCCCCTGCCCGCAGACCATCCGCTGCGCAGCCTTGCGAACACGGTGCTGACACCGCATCTGGGCTACGGCTCACAGGAGGTCTACCGGGTCTTCTATGGCGAATCGATCGAGAACGTGCTTGCATTCCTGGACGGCAAACCAATCAGGGTACTGAACTCCCCCGCCCCTCAAGCGAGGAATGGCCGGGGAGGGCACGCATGAAGATCCTGATCTTCTCCGACCTGCACCTGGAGTTTTCCGACAGGCATCCGCCGTTCCGCCCGCCGCAAACGGACGCTGACGTTGTCGTACTCGCCGGGGACATCGACAACGGCACGGCAGCAATCGACTGGGCGGAGAAGACCTTCGCCGGCAAGACCGTGCTGTACGTTCCGGGCAACCACGAGTACTACGACGGCGAGTACTTCGAGGTTGCCGCCGCTCTGCGGGCCCGTTCGGAGGACAGCAACGTACATGTCCTCGACGACGACGCGCTGATCCTGGATGGCGTCCGGTTCCTCGGCAGCACCCTGTGGACAGACTTCGAGCTGTTCGGGGAGGAGACCCTGGTCCCGGCGATCAAGCAATCCCTGCGCTACGTGGTCGATTTCCGTGCCATCCGCTATGGCGCGGAGGGCCTCTTCACTCCCGAGCACAGCATGGAGCTTCATCGCAAGGCAAAAGCCTATCTCGAAGGAAAACTGGCCGAACCGTTCCCGGGCAAGACAGTGGTGATCACGCATCACGCGCCGCATCCGGGCAGCGTGCATCCGAAGTGGGGTCCCAGCCTCACCAGCGCCGCTTTCGTATCGGACCTGACCCCGCTGCTGGGCCCGGCGGCGCTGTGGATCCACGGCCACACCCACGACGGTTTCGATTTCAAAGTGAACGGCACGCGCATCGTCGCCAACCCGATGGGTTATCGCACTTCGAACTGGAAGCAGGCCCGCGACGGCAGCGTCCCGGCGGTCGTAAGCTACGAGAACGGAAAGTTTGACCCGGCGATGGTTATAGAGATATGAAGCCAGGGGCCAGGGGCTGGCGCCGCCCATCCGGCCGGCAGATCACCGGCTTTCGTCGATGGCGATGCCCGCATTTCCATGTCCGTTGTCCGGATTGTCCGGCGCATGCCGTATCCGCACATCGCCATTGGCAAGACCCGTCGAATATCGGTCCTCCCCCGCCGCATCGAGCACGACGCCGAGGCTGAGTATTGGATCATCGGCCTTGAAGTGATACGAATTGTCCGTCGCCGCGCCTTGCGCGGAATCGACGGAGGACCAGTACGAATCATTGCCACCGGCGTCGAACAGCCAGGCCTTCGACTGTTGCGCGGCCGCGCCCTGCGCGAGCGATTCCGCGCGATAAACATCGTTGCCGCTGCCGTCGAACATCATCGCGACCGACTGATCCCAGGCTGCGCCCTGCGCAGCCGCGCGCAGGGCCCAGTACACATCATCGCCTGCCATATCCGAGAACAGCCCCGCGGCCTGGTGGACGGCGAAGCCCTGCGCGTAACGATTGCCGTAATACAGGTCGTTGCCGCTGGCATCGTGCAGCAGTCCGAGGCCCCAGAAATAGCCGCCGCCCTGGCTGAATTCCCCGCCCTCGTAACGATCGTTGCCGCCGAAATCGAGCAGCGCGCCGAAGCCGCCATGGTCATAGGGCCGGATGCCAAAGCCCACGCCCTGGCTGAAGCTCATGAACACCGCTGGTGTGTCATACGCTGATGGCACCGGACCATTCGCGCGGTAGAGATCCTCGCCGCCGGCGTCGACCAGAACGCCCGCACCTCCCGGCCCG
>JBKJUC010000004.1:0-2698 GCA_046590325.1 Burkholderiales bacterium
ACGGCGCTGTCGGTAGCGAAAGACCTGTCCAGCGCCGATGCGACACAGAACTTCATCCTGATCCCCTGAACTCCGGCAAGCCCTTGACCGCAGCGGCGACTGGAAAGAGGGGGTCAGGTCTTGTTTCTTGCGTGGCAAAGTGGACGAATAGGCCTTTCGACGCAGCCCCGCCCATTTTCTGGATTGGAATTGGAGCGGATGCTCAAGGGGAAATTGAAAGTAACTCTGTCGTCATCAATGCCCGTGATTTATCCTGTTGTTTTCTAAAACAGGAATCTGGAAATGAACTTCGTGATTGTCGGCGCCGGGGCGCTCGGATCCATCTATGCGGCGTACCTTGCACGAGCGGGGCATGAGGTTTCACTGATTGCGCGTGGGGAACGTGCCGCGGCACTCGCCAGGCACGGCATTGTTATCGTGGGGGAGGATTCGTTTTCGATCCACTGCGATATCGTCACGCAACCGGAAAAGCTACGGCAGGCCGACGTGGTCATCGTGGCGGTCAAGACCTACGACACGGAGCCAGCACTGGCGGCGCTTCGGGGGCTCAAAGTCAAAAGCGCCTTTTCCGTGCAGAACGGGGTGCTCAAGAACCAGCAGCTCAGCGACGCGTTCGGGCCGCAGGCAACGCTCGGCGCGATCAGCATGATGGGGGGCAACGTCCTGCCCGCTGAAGGAGGCCTGCCCGGAGCGGTGCGTTACCCTCTGGCCGCGCCGACAACGATTGGCGAACCGGCGGGTGGCGATTCTTCACGTGTACAAGAGATTGTCGAGACCTTCGAGAGTGCGGGCCTCAAGGCACGCGCTTCGGGCGACATCACGTCGATCGAGTGGTCGAAGTTCGTCGCCTGGTCCGGTTACAGCACGCTTGCGGTGATGACGCGCCAGCCAACCTGGCGCTTCCTGCTCGACGCCGATACGGCCCTGATCGCCGCCCGCGTGATGCGGGAGACCGCAGCCGTCGCGCTACGCCACGGCGTCACCCTGCAGGATAGTGGCTTTAGCAGCCAGGCCTTTATCAAGGGCACTGAAGAAGAGGCCGTCAGGGCGATCCAGGCTCACGGGGAAAAAATGAAAACGAACGCACCGGGTTTTCGCCAGTCGATCCTGCAGGACGCGGACCGCAACCGGCGCCTCGAGGTCAACGAGACGCTGAATTACACGCTGGAGCTGGGGGCAAAGTTGGGCGTCTCGACACCGACGCTGGACCTGTGCTGCCGAATCCTCAGGGTGGTGTCACGCGCTGCGGTATAGGCAAGTTCTCTCAGAAGCAAACCGCCTGCCGCGTACCGCGCACCACGAAGTCAAGAAGGACACGAAGTGGCGCGAAGAGAATCAATGCGCAGTAGAGGGTAGCGATCCTTGGTAGATTGACGTTGCTGGATCTGGCCGTGGCATCGGCACGCGACGCATCACTACGCGTTCATCTGTTTTTCACTTCTCTTCGTGAATCTTCGTGTCCCCGTGGTGGGAAATATGTAGTTGAGCCCTTGGACGGATGGTCCGTGCGGAGTCATCGCGTTTCTAGTTCAGTGCCGCTGCAATCTTCCGTATCTCCTCCGCGCTGCGCTCGCCCGCAAGCGCCGTCCCCGGCATCAGGTGTTTGCCCATCTCCAGCCCGCCGATCAGGACCGGCTCATAGCCGACTTCCCGGATCAAGCGCGAAGCCACCTTGATGGCCTGGGCATCGTCGCTCGCGATCGGCATACCGACTTTCCCCGCCTCCTGATACGCCGCGCCCATTCGCGCCGCGCCGATTGCGTTGAAGGCGCGCACGATGCGCGCGCCGGGCAGGAGTTCTTTTGATGCCAGGCCGGCGCCCTTCTCGAGTGCCCATTTCCCGGTCTCGCCGTCGCGGTGGGTGAAGGGATTGTTGGTGTCGATGACGACCTTGCCCTTGTACGCATCCGCCAGGTCTTTGCCGACGGCAGGCAGCGCGTGATACGGGACCGAGATCATCACCACTTCGCCGAAGTGCGCGGCCTCGCGCGGCGTTCCGGCACGCGCACCGCCGCCGAGCCGGGCCGCGAGCGCCTTGTCGTGTTCGATGTCGAGCGAGGAGAACATGACTTCGTGGCCCGCCCGCACCCAGGAGGCACCGATGTTGCTACCGACATTGCCGGAGCCGACGATGCCGATCTTCATCTTTGTTTGAGCGAGCACCGGAAAGGGCAGGGCGCTCACGATGACGACTGCTCCGGCCAGGATGAGAAACTCACGACGGCTTTGTTTCATGGCAATGCCTCCACAAGTGGGATCATTCGTTTTCGCATGACCTGCCCCTGAGCCAATGGGGTGTATCGTATGCGAGATTCGGCCTTTGCGGAATTAGCCCTCAGACCCAAGGAAATTTCGACCATGCCTACCCCGGAGAACCCCGACGAAGATTTGCCCGATAACCCCGAGGATGACGACGACGAGGACAAAGTCGCCGCGGGCGGGAGTTGCCCGATCTGCGAGTTGCTGGCGGGCGAATGCGATCACCTGGTTGCGTCGATTGATCTGACCTATTCGGAATTCATCGCCGGTGCAATCTTCGCTTGCGAGCGAGTGATCCTCGATCTGCTGGAGCATCTCTGCTCGAGCGATCCCGACGCGCTCAAGGTGGCGGGCGCGGGGCCGGTGCTCGAACATGTGGCGACCCTGGTCAGGGACGAGATCGCGGAAGGCGCCAGTCCCGGTGACGCGGTATCCATTT
>JBKJUC010000155.1:0-15155 GCA_046590325.1 Burkholderiales bacterium
CACGGGCTTGGCGTAGACGGCGTTGAGCCATACCCCGCTGCTGAGTGGTACGGCGAGGCCGAAGCCGTTCCAGTCGTTGAGCTGCAGCAGCTTCGCTTCGCGGCCGAGCGGCCAGGCACTCGCGGGAAGCGCCTCCCAGGAGGCGCCGCTCATCGGCTGCAGCCTGGACCCGGCCAGGTAAGGATTGGTCGTGGGATGCTGACTGTCGGTTGCCGGAGCGGGCTGATCGGCGCGCAATCGAGGCGGGAGCACCTGCATCAGGTGCGACAGCGCCTGGCCCTGCCACGCCTGGGATTCCCCAGGGGTTGGCGCCAGCCAGTAGCGAGTGATCCCCGATCCGCCAGCGCGCAGGATTTCGCCGTGCAGGTCGGCCGGTGTCGCATCCAGCAGCCGCGTCACTGCAGCGGTGCGCGCGAGAAACTCCTCCTTGAGGGCGCCGCGCAGCAACTGCATGCGCTCGTCGCGATAAATGACGAAACCGACGACATGCGATAAAACCAGCGCCAGCAGCAGGAGCGCCACCATCTGGCCGGCCAGGCTGCGCGTCCAGAATTTTTTCACGAGGCGCTTACCTGGGCGGTAAAGCAATAGCCGCCGCCCCAATGGGTTTTGATCAGCGCGGGACTCTTCGGCTCGATCTCGATTTTCTTGCGCAGGCGGCTGACCTGGTTGTCGATGCTGCGGTCAAAAGCATCGGCATTCTTGCCTGCAGTGAGATCGAGCAACTGGTCGCGGCTCAGCACGATGCCCGCGTGATCGAGGAAGGCGCACAGCAGCCGGAACTCGGCGGTGCTCAAGGGCACAGCGACGCCGTCCTCGCCGACCAGCTCACGGCGGCCGACCTCGAGCACCCAGCGGTCGAACTTCATGCTGCGCGTTCGTGGCACGCCCCGTTTCGGCGGCAGGCTGTGCGCACGTCTCAGTACGGCGCGGATGCGTGCCAGTAGTTCGCGCGGATTGAACGGCTTGGTCAGGTAGTCGTCGGCGCCCATCTCGAGGCCGACAATGCGTTCGGTATCCTCGGCCAGCGCGGTCAGCAGGATGATCGGCAGGTCGGTGGTCGAGCGCAGGTACTGGCAGAGGGACAGTCCATCCTCGCCCGGCATCATGATGTCGAGCACCACCAGATCAAAGGCGCTGCGTTCCTGGAGGCGGCGCAGGACCGCGGCATTTTCCGCAGCGCTGACGCGGTAGCCGTGCTCCATGAGGTAGCGGCCGACCAGTTCGCGGATGTCCTTGTGGTCGTCGACGACGGCTATGTGGGGGGCGGATTCCATGATTCCCTTTCGTTACGGCATGGTTACACAGTCGCGCCGGTTGCCGGTGTGGAAAATGTATCAAAGTATCCCAACCAGTCCGCTGGCGAAAATTCGCGACAAACGGGCCGCCCTGCAGACACGATTCTGATACATACGCCTGTCATGCTGCCAACCATAGAATGGGTTTGGCTCAAGGAGGGCACGATGCAAACCACGGGTGTGCGCGATTTACACGACTGGATCACCGGATTCGGCTCGCTTCAGGTACGCATGCGGGCCAAGCTGGCGAGCTCGGCGCCGGACTACCGCCTCCGCGAAGCCCGGTTGTCGAGCGCGTCGCTGGGATGGCGCGACCTCAGTCTGGAGCAGCATGAACTCGGACCCGGTGCGGGTACGCCTTCTGCAATAGCGGGGCGTCATCGCGTCGTGCTCAGCCTGGGAAGGGGTGAGATTGTCCTTTCGACCGGTGGTGAGTCCGCGGTCAATGAGACAGGAGCCCGCCACCCACGGCAAGCCCGACATCCGGTGCAGGCCGGCAGCGTGATACTGGTTGCGGCAGGCGAGGATGCTCGATTGAGCGCTGAAGCGAGCCTGGACGTTTGCGTGCTCTCGCTGGAGAGCCGCAGGCTGGACCGGGTCGCGGCCGACCTCTACAAGACCGCGCCACGCGATTTCGAACTCGCGCCCACGATGCAGGACTACGATTTCGGCATCATCGGGCTGGCCGGCGTGCTGGCCGAGGAGGCCATGCGCGGCGTGCGCGGCAACAACCTCTACGTGAACTCCCTGGCCAGCATCCTCGCCGTGCACCTGCTGCGGCACTATGCGAAATGGCGGCGCAGGGAACCGGCCGCCGAGCGGCTCACGGCGTTCGAACGCACGCTCAATGCGCCCGAGCCGGTGCAGCGTGCCGTCGTGCACATCCGCGAGAACCATACGCGTGACATCGGCGTCCAGGAAATTGCCGAAGCGGCGGGGGTCAGTCCCTTCGTCCTCAAGCGCCTGTTCGACGAAAGCCTCGGCGCCGACCCGCGGCAGTACCTGCTGCAGTTGCGCATGCAGAGCGCCGAGTCCTTGCTCGCCGCCGGTGCCCGATCGCTGCCGGAGATTGCTCAGGCGGTCGGCTTTGGCGATCAGGGGCACCTGATCGCCAAAGAGGCACGAGGCGCGAGGCCCTAGGCACTAGAGTTCTTGCCAAGACCCTCGTGCCTGGTGCCTCGCGCCGGGAACCTGCGGTTCCCTACTTTGTATCAATCTTTGTCAAAACAGTAGACAGGCGGCCCGGCGGGTTTATGCTAGCGCCCATGCCAGTCGGGACCAACCCGCCGGAACCAATCGCTTGTTCTGAAATTGCCGGTACCGGCAAAAAACACCATCGAGGAGCCAATCGTGACTACTCTGAACGTCAACGGAAAGAACGTGAATGTCACCGTCGAGGATGAAATGCCCCTGTTGTGGGTATTGCGCGACGAACTGGGCCTGACGGGCACCAAGTATGGCTGCGGGGTCGCCATGTGCGGATCCTGTACGGTGCACGTGGACGGGCAGCCGATGCGCTCCTGTGTGATGCCGGTCTCCGCGATGGCCGGCAAGAAGATCGTCACCATCGAGGGCCTGTCGAGGGACGGTTCCCATCCGGTGCAGAAAGCCTGGGTGAAGCTGCAGGTGCCGCAGTGCGGCTACTGCCAGAGCGGCATGATCATGGCTGCCGCCGCGCTGCTCAGCGAAGTGAAGAAACCCAGCGAGCAGCAAATCAAGGATGCGATGACCAATATCTGCCGCTGCGGCACCTACGCGCGCGTCAAGGATGCCATCAACCTCGCCGCGAAGAGCGCTTAAGGAGACTGCCATGACCCAACAAAACTTTCAGGCAGGCCGCCGCGATTTCCTGGTCAAGTCCGCCGCCGCTTCAGGCGGTCTCGTCATCGGTTTCCACATGCCCGGATTCGCCCTTGCGGCGGATGCCGCGGGCGCACCGGAAGTCACCCACTGGATCGTGATCCAGCCCGACGATACGGTCATCATCCGCATCGCCCGTTCGGAACTGGGGCAGGGCACGTTCACCGGCCTGTCGCAACTCGTCGCCGAGGAACTGGAGTGCGACTGGAGCAAAGTGCGTCCCGAGTATGCCGACGTGAACATGCACATCAAGCGCAACAAGATCTTTAAGGACATGTCCACCGGCGGCAGCCGCGGCATCCGCGACTCGCAGGAGTACGTGCGCCAGGCCGGCGCCAGCGCGCGCGAGATGCTGATCGCCGCCGCGGCGCAGGAATGGGGTGTGCCCGCCGCCGAATGCAAGGCGGCGCGCAGCGTGATCACCCACCCCTCCGGCAAGCGGACGACTTACGGCAAGGTTGCCGCGGCAGCCTCGAAGCTCGAAATACCGAAAGAACCGAAGCTCAAGGACAAGAAAGACTGGAAGATCATCGGCACCTCGCCGGCCCGCTTCGACATTCCCGACAAGACCACCGGCAAGCAGATCTACGCCGCCGACGTGCGCCTGCCGGGGTTGGTGCACGCCTCCATCGTCCAGGTGCCGGTGTTCGGCGGCAAGCTGAAGAGCTACGACGAGACGGCCGTCAAGGACATGATCGGCGTGAAAAAAGTGGTTGCCGGCGAAGACTGGGTCGCGGTGGTCGCGAATAACTGGTGGCGTGCCAACGAAGCCATCAAGGTGATGCCAGTCGAGTGGGATGCCGGCGAAAACGGCAATGTGTCGAGCGAGTCGATCATGCAATTCCTGCGCAGCGGTATCGATGCGCCGACCGCGCCGGTGGCACGAAAGGATGGCGATGCGGATGCCGCCTTTGCCGGTGCCGCAAAAGTAATCGAGGCCGAGTACTACTCCGGTTATCTCAACCACGCCACCATGGAGCCGCAGACGGCGACGGCGCTGTACACGGACGACAAGCTGGAAGTCTGGGTGGGTACGCAGAACGGCGAGGCCACCATCGCGGCAGCCGCCGAAACGGCGGGCCTCCCGCTCGACAACGTCTTCGTGCACAAGATGCACGCGGGCGGCGGTTTCGGCCGGCGCGGGCCGCATCAGGAATATACGAAGCAAGCCGTGAAAATCGCCCAGTCCATGCCGGGCACCCCGGTTCGGCTGCAGTGGTCGCGCGAGGAAGACATGCGGCAGGGGCGGTATCGTCCGGTCTCCCTGGTGAAGCTGCGTGCGGCGCTCGACAAGGACGGCAACTGGACCGCGTGGCAGGTGAGGCAGGCCGACCAGTCGATCATTGCCACCGTGCGCCCGACGATGATCAAGGACGGGGTGGACCCGATCAACACGCGCTGCTTCATCGACAATCCGTACAAGGTGGAAAATTTCACCAACGAGTACGCGATGCGCCAGACCCATGTGCCGCCGGGATTCTGGCGCGCCGTGGCGCATACCAACAATCCGTTCTACCGCGAGTGCTTCATCGACGAACTGGCACTGGCCGCGGGGAAGGATCCGTACGAATTCCGCCGCCCTTTCCTGGAAGGCAAGAAGGACCTGGGCGTACTCGATGCGGTTGCGAAGGCCGTCGGATGGGGCACGCCGGCACCGAAGGGCATCCACCGCGGCATAGCGGTGGTCGATTCCTACGGCAGCTTCACGGCCGCCGCGGTCGAACTTTCGGTCGAGAACGGCACCGTCATCGACGTCAAGCGCGTGATCGTCGCCATCGATCCGGGCCATATCGTGCACGCGGATGCCGTCAAAGCGCAGCTCGAGGGCGGCGTGATCTGGGGCCTGAGCGCGATCATGCACGAGGAAATTACCATCAAGGACGGCAAGGTCGTGCAGAGCAACTTCACCGACTACCCCGTGCTGCACCTGGCGCACACGCCGAAGATCGAAGCCATCATCATGCCGACCGGCGGGTTCTGGGGCGGCGTCGGCGAACCGCCGATCGGCGGCGTGATTCCGGCCCTGGGTAATGCAATCTTCTCCGCAACCGGGAAGCGCATCCGCTCAATGCCGTTGAAGAACCATGGGTTCAGTTATAAAACCTGAAAAGCCGTGAATGACGTGAATATCGTGAATACGTGAATGTCGAAGTAGCCATGTATGGCAAAAGCAAGGCTTAAGCGTGCGATTAAAGCGATGAAGTTTTTGGATATCTCGAAACACGACATTCACGACATTCACGATATTCACGGCCGTCACGACAGTCACGATAGTCACGTAGCGAGTCGGCGGCGGGCACTCCAAACCCTGGCAGCAGGTGCCTGCTTCCTGATCGTCCGCCCGGCTGTCGCGACACCCGACGAGCTGACCGCCGCCTTGCGAGAAAGCTTCGGCGATCGCAAGATCAAGAAGGGCAAGGTCAAGCTGGAACTGCCGCGGCTGGCAGAGAACGGCAACGTCGTGCCCACAATGGTTTCCGTCGAAAGCCCGATGACGGAACAGGATTACGTCCGGAGCATTCACCTCTTCTCGGAAAAGAATCCGCTGCCGCGCATCCTCGAGATGCGGCTGGGTCCGCACAATGGGCGCGCCGTTGTGTCCGCCCGGATCCGCATGGCGACGACGCAGCAGGTGCTTGCCGTTGCCGAGATGAGCGACGGTACGCTCTGGTCCGCGGCGGTGGATATCGACGTCACCGTGTCGAGCTGCACATGACCACCCGCATCGGACCCGCGCGCCTTCGCGTGCCGGAACAGGCGAAGAAAGGCGACATCGTCGAGATCCGGACCATGGTCGAGCATCCCAACGAGTCGGGCTTCCGCCACGACAACATGGGCCGTCCGATCCCGCGGCACATCGTCACTTCATTCAATTGCACCTATAACGGCAAGGAAGTCTTCAGCGCGACCCTGCATCCCGCGGTGTCCACCAATCCCTACATGACCTTTCAACTTCGGGCGACCGAAACCGGGGACCTGGTTTTTACCTGGAAGGACGATCAGGGCGGCGTCACGATCGCGACGCAGAAGCTGACTGTCGTTTAGGGGTGAGGAGCGAGGGAACGGCAAGACGGAGAAGTAATCGATCCCGGCAAGTAAAAATAAAAATTCAAAAATCCCGCGGGCGCCAGGCTTTGTTCGCCCCTCGCCCCTCGCCCCTCGCCCCTCGCCCCCCGCTAGCGCTGGAAGTGCGCTTCCTTCCCGAGCAGCGCCTCGCGAAACCGGTTCTTGAGCTGCGCGCCATCGCGAGGAGGCAGTACCAGAGGCAGTTTGTCAGGGAGAATCTTGATCTGGGCGAACAGCGGTCCGCCGGTCTTGTGGAGATCCGTGCGAAGTTTTTTTACCTGGGCCAGTGTCGCCGGCATCGACGTGAAGGCAAAGCCGCATGCTTTCGCGGTAGCTGCAAGATCGACACCGAAACTGGTATGCGAGGCTTGCATGCCGGTCTCGCCGTAGTGCTCGTTGTCGAGCACTACGATCGACAGGTTGCGCGGACGCTGTACCCCGATCGTGGCAAGGCAGCCCAGGCCCATCAGCATTTCGCCGTCGCCGGTCAACACCAGCACGGGACGTTTGGGTTGCGCCAACGCAAGGCCGAGTCCGATCGCCGCAGCGCCGCCCATTCCGCCCCAGAGCGGAAAATTCAGCGCATGGTCTCCCACGTGGGTTGCATCCCAGGCGGGGGCGCCGAGACCGGCGACGACCAGCAGGTCGTCACGGTTCGCGAGCAAAGTTCCGACCACCTCGCGCCGATCCAGTTTTTCCGGGCCTTTGGATTTCGCGGCCATGCTTGGTCCTTGAAGGTCAGTCTTGAAACGTCAGTCTTGAAATGTCTTGGCGCCGAGCAACCGCTGGCCGATGAGAACGGCGGCAGGGCGCAGCGTGTTGTAGGCCATGCGCAGTGCGCCTTCGGCGAGCGGCACGATGTCCTCCTCGCGGTCGGCGCGGGTCACGAGCACGCCCATCTCTTCGAGCACGGCCTGCGAGGCGCGGCCCATCGGTACCTGCCAGGGGTTGAACTCCGCCCAGTCCCCGCGCATCGTCACCAGCATCGGCAGCGGAATCTGGCAGACGGAAAGCATGGACAGCATGTTGATGCAGTTGCCGACGCCGCTGGACTGCATCAGCAGCACGCTCTTGTCGCCGCCAAGCCAGGCGCCCACCGCAAGCGCCACACCTTCTTCTTCCGTGGTCAGGCGCACCGCGCGCATGTCGCGATCCGCTTCGCAAAGCCGGATCAGCGATGCGTGGCCCGCATCGGGCACGAAGCTGACCTGACGAACTTGCTGCTGTTTGAGAAGCCCATGGAGTTCGAGGCTCCAGGCTGGGATCGCGTTCTTCGGCTTGGCCATTGTTGTTCTTTTTTTCGGAACGCAGCCGGTGGACTATTTCTTCTGCATCGTCATGTTGCGCAGGCGCTCCGCGATGGCTTTGAGCAGCGACACGGCGAAGCCCGGCTTGTTTTTCACCAGATCGAGGAAATCGGGGCGGGTGATGGTGAGCAACTGGCAGTCGGTCGCGGCGGTCGCGCTGGCCGCGCGCGTGCCCTGGTCTACCAGCGCCATTTCTCCGAACACGCCGCCGGGACCCACGCGCTCGACGATGTTGCCCTGGATCGAGACCGTGACCTTGCCGCGGATCAGGATGTACATGTTCTTGCCGGCGTCGCCTTCCTTCATGATCAAGCGGGAGGCGGGAAACGCTTGCGGGGGGCGGGAGCGGAAGGCGGCAACCAGTTCTTCCGTCATCCGCTTGTCGAATACCGTGAACTCGTCGCGGTCGTCGGTGGCCGGCAGGCTCGCGGTCTGCTTCATCAACGCCAGCGTCAGCCGCAGACGGTGGTTCAGGATGTTCATCAACATCAGGGCAAATTCCGGCGTGGCCTGGATCGCCTGCTGGAACTGCTTTGCATCGAGTACCAGCGCCTGGCAGAACTTGCGGGCCATGGCGGTGGCCGTGCGTGGCCGCTGGGTGATGGCTGCCATTTCCCCGAAAATCTCGCCGGGCCTGACGATGTCCAGCGTTTTCTTGTTGCGGAGCAGGCTGACCTCTCCTTCGATCAGCAGGTAAATTTTCTCGCTGGTCTGGCCCTCCAGGAAAAAGCTCTGCATCTCGGCCATATTCTCGGTCTTGCCGAAGGATTCGAAGCATTTTCGCGCGACCTCGGGATCGTAGGCTTCGTCCTGTGCCGCGGGCTGGGTGAAGTCGAGTTCCATGCTTTTAAACTCAGAGTCTAGGGGCGCGGGGAGCGGGACGAGGGAATCCTTCCGGCAATCTCTCCCGCAAGAGGCCCCATTCTAGTCCAAGGATGCGCATGCGTGAACGCGACGATGGGCAGATCAGGGTGTCGCGGCGAAGCGCGAAGAGTGGTGGTTGACGATCACCCAGCCATCGCCTTCCCTGCGATAGGTGAAGGTGAACCTCATCGGGATGACGACTTCCTGGCCGTCGACCGGATTGCGCGAAGTGTAGTAGCCCGAGTTGGTCGCGATGTCGCCGTAAAGGCGCACGTGATACTCGCCGAGGAACATCCGCAGGTTCGGGCGCTTCGCCGAGGATTCCTGGAAATACACGAGAATTTCCTCCGGCGTAGTACGGATGGTCCTGGACACCGTTCCCCAGAGGATCGCGTCGGGTGCATAGAGCGCGGAAATCCGCACCGGGTCGCGGGTGTTGAACGTGTCGATCCATTTGACGGTGGCGGCAGCGACTTCTGCGGTGACGCCTTCGTCGGCCTGTTGCTGTGCGTACGAGACGGCGGCCAACAGTGACAGGCTGAGCGCGAAGAGGCAGGAGAGCAGGTTGCGTTTCATCTTGTTCCGATCCCTTGTGTTCATTCGTAGCCCGGCGGGGCGACGAAAGCCTGCAGGTTGTTCTCCAGGAATCTTGCCGCGGCAATGGTGGAGAGGTCTCCATACTGCGGTCCAACGATCTGCACGCCCGTCGGCAGATTCTCGCGGGTGAATCCCGCAGGGGCCACCGTCGAAGGCAGGTAGGCCATGCCGGGATAGCCGGCCCAGAACATCTGCGTGGTGGAGGGCTGGGGTTTGCCGTTGACCATGACCATGCGCTCCCAGCGGTCGCCCTTCTGGTTGTGCGGGAAGGCGGCGGTCGCGGCGGCCGGACAAAGCAGCAGATCCCATTCCTCGAAGAACCCGGCCCACTTGACCCGGAATTGTTGGCGCTTCTCGTGCCAGCCGTGCCATTCGCGCAGTGACATGGTGTTGCCGCGCATCATCCACGCCCGGTAGCTGCTGTCGTCCGCCGCCAGTTTTGCCGCGAGCCCGCGCTGTGCTGCGAACTGTTCATCGTTCAAGGCGGAAGAGGTGGCACCGCGCAGCAGGTGGATGAACACGCGATGTGCCTCGGCCAGGTCGATGTCGGGGCGAGCCTTGTCGCTGACTTTCGCCCCCTTTTTTGCAAAGGCTTCCGCGGCGGCGAGGATGCCCGCCTGCACGGAATCGTCCACTTCCGCATTTGGCGCTGTTGCCAGCACAGCAATCCTGAGCTTGCGCGCTTCCGCCTTGGGTTTTTCGAGGACGATTTTTATGCCGCGTGCCGACAATCTGTCGGGTTGCGAGATAAGTTTCAGCGAGATTTCCAGGTCGTCCGCGCTGCGTGCCAGCGGTCCGATGACAAGCATGTCCTTGGTGGAACGATTCGGCGGCAGGTTATGGCCTTCGATCGAACACAATTCGAAAGTCGGCTTGTGTCCGAACACGCCGCAGTAGTGCGCGGGATTGCGGATCGAGGCGCCGATGTCGCTGCCCAGTTCCAGGCCCGTCAGGCCGGCGGCCAGCGCCGCGCCCGCGCCGCCGGATGATCCGCCCGGCTGCCTGGTTACGTCCCAGGGATTGTTTGTCGTGCCATAGACCGGATTGAAGGTCTGCCAGTCCGCGAGCATGACCGGCACGTTGCTCTTGCCGAAAATCACCGCGCCCGCGTCCCGCAGGCGTTGCACCGCAAGCGCATTGCGCGCCGCGATGTTGTTTTTCATGTCGGCCCGGCCCCAGGTCGTGGGCAGGCCTTCCACGTCGAACGATTCCTTCACCGTCATTGGCACACCGTGCAGGGGCCCCAGCCAGTTGCCCTTGGCCGCAGCGCGGTCGGCTTTTCGCGCCTGTTCCCGCGCGTTCTTTTCATCCAGCACCACCACCGCGTTGACCTTCGGATTCAGCCGTGCCACGCGCTCGAGATAGAGATCGAGCAGATCGACGCTGCGCAATTTCTTGCGGCGGACCAGGGACGCCAGTTGTTTCGCGGATGAGAAAGGAGAGATCATTTGAGGGGCTAGGGGCTAAGGTTGATTCACGACATTCACGACATTTATGGGCGACAGTCCGGTTATGGTCGAAGACCGGTATCCCGAGAAGCGGGGATACCCGTAAGGGTGCACGGACCTTATGGCAGTAGTTCCGACATAACCTGAAGGTTAGTCTTCACTGAAACTCCCTTCGTCGTTTTCACGATCGTCACGGGCGTGAAACGGCCGTATTTCCGATCTTGCTGTACGGAATCGAAATCGGACCGAAGCGGGTGTTGGCTTCGATCGAACCGGAAACCTGGTAGGCGATCTGCCTGCCGCGCAGCAGGTTGAACAGGCTGGCGCCGACCGTGCGTGGCGAAAAGGAGAGCGGCACGGACAGCGTCGCGGACTCTCCCGGCTGCAGGCTGGCCGCATCCGAGAGCCGGCTGCTGCCGACTTCCTGACCGCCGAGCGCGAAGCTCATGCCCAGCCTCTTCAGGTCGAGCGCAAACTGGTTGGTGTTGCGCACGCGCAGCTTGACCGTTCCGCTGGTCTGGTCGAGTCCGAGCTGGCCGATCTCGAAGCTCGACATCTCCACTTCCGGCACCGCCGGGATCGGCAGCTCGCCGTTTTTCGACAGCGGGATCTCGATCCTGCCCAGCACCGGCGCATCGACGCTGATCCTGAAGTCCGCGGTGTAGGGCAACACGGTGCCGGGCTTGACCCCGTTCAGCGCCGCCATGACCGGCGCAAAGCCGACAGTAACCGGGAGCTGGATGATCTGCTTGCCGCGGGCCGGTATCGAACCGGTCGGCTGGATGCTGCCTTCAAGAATTTTCCTGCCGTTGCTGCCGAGCGTGTAGGAAAGGTCGGCAAGTGGTAGCGCAGCGCCGTACGGATTCGCAACCTCGACATCGAACAGCAACAGCGCGTTCTGCAGCGACAGCCCGCGGATGCTGCTGCCGACGACCTCGGCCGTCGGCTTCGGCACCATGCCCGCGATGTCCTGCAACGACTGACAACCACCTAAAAGGGAGACGCAGATCAGGGCAAAAGCGGCAAGGCGGGAGTTCACAAGGGTGGCCATGGGGTCGGGGGAGATCGGAATTTCGCAATGCTATCGCAGAATGGCTAACGCTATCGCAATGATAAAAGCGTTTACGCAGATACCCTACGTGCCGTAGGACACGTCGGAGTACCCTTTTAGGACGCCGAGAGGAACGCGAAAGGGCGCAGAGGAAACCAACACGCGGTAACAAGCGGACCGGTGTTGTAACTGGCGGATGACGAATCCCGGCATTGCCCAGTCGGTCATCTCTAGTCCCGAAGTCTTGCCTGGCTGCCTCACTTCTTACCTCTGCGTCAACGCCCCTTTCTGCCGGCCATGAGCCGGCCGATTCTGTCGCAAGTAGGCGACAGAATCGGGGAGGCAATCCGCACTGAAGTCTCGTATAGTGGATCGACTCTTCCGGGAATATTCCACGCCATGGCGACTACGCTTCGAAAAGGTCCTTTGCGGCGCTGGATCGTGCGTTTTCTTCCCCTGCAAACGCTGAAGGATGCACAGGAGCTCGTGCGGCGGTTCCGCGAAGTCGACGGCATCCGGCTGTACGTTCAGGAGCGGCAGGGACCGGTGCTTGCCGCGGCCCTCGTGATCGTTTTCATCAGCATCGCCTGCGCCGTGGGGGTGGTCGTGTTCCTCGCCGACCGCCATTCTTTGCTTGCCCTGCTTGGCATCCTGCTGCTACCGGTCGCTCTCGCCGGAAGCTTTTTCGTTATGGCCTTCGTTTTTTTGTCCTGGATCGAGGGCCGCGCCCTGGCGCGGGAGCTCGGGCATCGCCACCGCCCGCAGCATGCCGTCGCGGCTGAGTCGCTCTCGAGAAAAGTCGGTCTGTACATGGGCCCGGTTCCGCCAGTGCCCTGGCTCCTTGCCGTGATGTTCCTGTTTATTCCTCTGGCATTGCTTGCGGTGGCCTGGTTGAGCGCCGCGCTGACCGTGATCCTTCTCGGAATCCTCATGCCGGTTGTCTACGCGAAATTCGACGCCTGAACATCATGCCGGGTGTTTGACGGGCATGCGGCCGGCGGGTCATTTCGCAGCGATCGGTGCCCAACTCACGGTAGCCGTACCAGCTTCCTCAGCGTATTGAGCCCTTTCGGTATCTCCTTCCCCGGATAGATCTGCGGCCAGGCGGTGTAGGAGACTTCACCGACATAGATGTCGCCATGCGAATCGACAGCCATTCCGTGGGGAGCGACGAACTGATCGGGGCGGTCATGGCCGGCATGCGCAGCCCCGAATCGTGACAGCAGCTTGCCTTCGTGATCGACGATGCTGATGCGCGGCCCCAGATTGGGAACTTCGCGGTTGACCGGCATGGTCGGTCCGATCTCGCCGATGTAACACAAGGGTTTGCGCTTCGATTCCATGAACATTCCGCAGGGCCGGTGCAGGTTGTGCCATTCGGTTTCGTAGTTGCCCTCGCCGTCGAACACCTGCACCCGGTGGTTCTCGCGGTCGGCGACGTAAATCCAGCCGTCCGGATCGCAGCAGAGGTTATGCGGAATGTTGAACTCGCCGGGGCCGGTGCCGGGCTCGCCCCAGGACTTGAGGAGCTTGCCGTCCGGCGAATATTTGTGGATGCGCGAATTGCCGTAGCCATCCGAGATGTAGATCTCGCCGCGCGGGGACAGGGCCGTATGCGTGCAACGATGGAAGGGCTCGCCGCTCATGTAGGGTGCGGGCTTGCCGGGGATGCCGATCGTCAGCAGCACCTTGCCGTCGAGCGTGCACTTGCGCACGCTGTGATCGCCGTCGTCGGTGCAATACAGCGTTTCGTCCGGACCGATGTGCAGGCCATGGGCGCGGTTGAAAACGCCTTCGCCCCACGAACTCAGGAAGTTGCCGTCGCGGTCGAACACGAGCATCGGGTGCTCGCCGCGATTGAAAACGTAAACGCGGTCCTTGTGGTCGACCGCCACCGCTGCGACGTCGCGAAACGACCAGCCGGTGGGAAGCTTCGCCCAGTTTTCCTTTACTTCGTAGCGGAATTCTCCGCTGCCGAGCGTCGTTGTCATTTTGCACGTCCGCTTTACGTGAATATCGTGAATGCCGTGAATGCCGTGAATATCGTGAAAATCATTAGTCCCTAAACAATGTCGGTAATGCGTGCTTCGACATTCACGGCATTCACGACATTCACGGCATTCACGATATTCACGGTTCTCACGGCTTTTCCATCCCCCTCAGCTTCGGCCCCAACGCATCCGGTATCTCCAACTCGAAGGACAACACCCTGGCCGAGAGCGACTTGCCATAGTTGTCGAGACACAAACTGCGCGACACGCCGCCGCCGAGCGCGCCTTCCGCGACGAAGTTCATGGCCTGCAGTCCGTCGACTTCGTAACGCGTCACCTTGCCCGTCACGACGCCCGCGTAGTGCGCCTTGAAGCGTTCCGCGGTGAGTTGTTCCTTCAGATAGGGATACAGCTCGGGCGCGTAGGCGATCACCGAGATGTTGGACGTGTTGCCCTTGTCGCCGGAGCGGCAATGCGCAGCATGTTGCAGCATGATTTTCACAACATTCTCCTAAAGAAAATTTGCCACAGAGGTCACAGAGGGCACAGAGAAAAGCCGGAGAAACTCGAAACGCAAGAAGAAGGTCGGATGCCATCGTTCGTGGTTCATTGACGGTTGATCTCTTTGCCAGCCAATTCCGGATCACGGGTGCATGCTGACATCCATCCCATTCCGGTTTGGCCCTTCCTCTGTGTCCTCTGTGACCTCTGTGGCAAAACGCCTGATTCAGCTTTCGTAGTAATTAATGGAAGGCGTGACCTTCTCGCGAGGAACGAGCGACGACCAGACGCCGATGATCTCGCGGGTGCGGTCCTGGTGCGGGACGCGTTTGCCGGTCATGCCGACGCCGGAGACGGCCATGCCGTCGACTTCGCGGCCAACCTTGATGGCCTCCTCGCGGGTTTTCGTGCGGGCCGCAACGCGAACGGCGATCTCATAGGGTTCCGGAGCATCCTTCGGCGTCATCGCGCCGTGGATGGCATTCAGGCCAAGGAAGTCGATGCGGATTTCCTCGGCGTCGAGTTTGACGATCTTGAACCGCTCCTCGAGGATTTTCTTCGCCAATTGCGCACGGCGCAGCGCGCCGGGCCCGGCATAGAAGAACATGTCCTCGCCGATGTAGCCTTCGGTGCAGCCGATGGACACCTTGAGGGTCGGCGTGCGCGGCTTGCCGGAGAGATTGGTCACGCGCACGCGATCCGGGCCGATTTGTTCCAGGTTCGCGGTGGTGAAATCTACTACCACGTCCGGCGTCAGGTAATTGGCTGGATCGTGGACTTCGTACAGCAGTTGCTCCTTCACCGTCATCAGGTTCACCGCGCCGCCGCTGCCGGCGACCTTGGTGATGACCGCCGAGCCGTCTTCCTCGACTTCGACTATCGGAAACGCAAGATTCCAGGGCTCCGGTACGTCCTTGAATCCCGGATCGGCGAAATAGCCGCCGGTGACCTGGGCGCCGCATTCCAGCAAATGGCCGAGGCCATTTCCGCGTCCCAGGCGAATGTGGTCGAGCGGATCCCAGCCGAACTCGTACATCATCGGCGCCATGAAAATCGAAGGATCGGCAACGCGTCCGGAAACGACGATGTGTGCGCCCTGTTTGAGCGCGGCGACGATGGGCTCGGCGCCGAGGTAGGCCTCCGCGGATACCAGGCTGTCGGCCAGCGTCGAC
>JBKJUC010000204.1:0-4672 GCA_046590325.1 Burkholderiales bacterium
CTGTGCCTGACGTCCTCCATGATCAGGCTTTCGGTGATCTCCAGCTCCAGTCCGGCGGCCGCCTGCTCGTCGATGCAGACGACCTGCCTGATTTCGCTGATGAAGCCGCGGTTGCGCAACTGTTGCGGCGACACGTTTACCGCGACGCGCACCGCAGCCAGGCCCGCTTTGCGCCAGCCCAGATAATCCCCGACGGCCTTGCGCAGCGCCCAGCGTCCGACTTCATGGATCAATCCGGTTGCTTCCAGGATCGGAATGAAGTCTTGCGGCGGTACCAGGCCGTATCCCGGCCGCTGCCAGCGCAGCAAGGCCTCGATGCCGGCAATGCGGCCACTGGTTATCTGCTCATCGGCGAGCTGCACAGTGGGCTGGTAGTACAGAACAAATTCGCCATTTTCGACGGCCTCGCGCAAGGCCGCTTCCAGATCGGAACGGGCCGACGCTTCGGCATTCATTTGCGCCGTAAAAAAACGGCTGGTGTCACGCCCCGCCTGTTTGGCGCGGTACATCGCTGCGTCCGCGCATTTAAGCAAGGTTTCCGGGTCAGAGGCATCGTCGGGATGGACCGTGATGCCAATGCTGGCGGTCACGGCTACCTCATGGCCTTGCAGGTCGAAGGGCACGCGCAGCACATCCCGTACTTTATTGGCGACCAGGGCGGCGCCTTGCTGGCCGTCATCCATCACCAGGATCAGGGCAAACTCATCCCCACCCAGACGCCCGACGGTATCCCGGGTGCGCACGCATTGGGCCAGACGGCTGCTGAACTGACCCAGCAAATCATCGCCAACAGCGTGACCCAGCGTGTCGTTCACGTTCTTGAAGTCATCCAGGTCGATGAACAGGACGGCGACCTGCCAGCCGCGATCCGAGGCCTGGGCCAGGGTCTTCCTGAGGGTCTCATGAAACAGCCGGCGATTGGGCAGGCCGGTGAGGGCATCGTAATGGGCCAACTGATGCAGGCGCTCCAGGCGTTTCTGCGCTTCATTGCGCTCGGTGATGTCGTGCACCACGCCGACGATGATCCAGTCCGCGCCGGAGCGATGGGCGTGTCGACGCATTTCTACCTGCAACCGGGATCCATCCTTGCGCTGTAATCGGGCTTCCTCCAGCTCGTTCGTGTGGTGACCGGAGATGATGGCATCGTAAATACGCTCCAGATGTTCGGGCGTCGTCGAGGCCATCCGCGCCGGGCCCAGC
Source organism: Burkholderiales bacterium (assembly GCA_046590325.1). GTDB lineage: Bacteria > Pseudomonadota > Gammaproteobacteria > Burkholderiales > JACQAP01 > JACQAP01. The sequence continues at coordinate 1,201 of JBKJUC010000204.1, forward strand.
TTGAATAGTTCTTCGCGCGTGTAGCCGAGCATATTGCAGGCTGTCGCATTGAGCTCGACAAAGTCCATGGTGGTGCGGTTCACCAGAAAAATCGCATCGGCAGTTGCGTCCATCGCGGTACGAAAGCGCTGCAGTTCTGCCGTGCGTTCCTGCACCTGGTGTTCGAGGATGGCACTGTGGTTTTTCAGGAAATCGCTGAATTCCTTCAGCCGCAGCAAATTGCGCACCCTCAACCACAATTCCGCGCGGTCGACGGGTTTCGTAAGGAATTCTTCCGCGCCCGCATCCAGACCCGTTATCCGCGCGGTCCGGTCGTTCAGCGCCGTGACCATGATGATCGGGATGTTGGAGGTGGCAGTGCTGGCTTTGAGTGTCCGCGCCACCTCATACCCGTCCATGTCCGGCATCATGATGTCCAGCAGGATCAGATCCGGTGCCCGGTTTGCAACAGAAGCCAGCGCCTCTTCGCCACTGGCGGCGGTCAGCGTTAGATATCCTTCTGGCAGAAGCAGCGATTCGAGCAGCCTGCAGTTCTGCGGTTCGTCATCAACGATCAGGATTGTGGCAACGGAACCGCTCATGGGGCCTTCAATTCGGCCCTGATCAGCAGCGCGTCTATTGCCGCAAGGAGTTCCCTGTGGCGCAACGGCTTGGTGATATACGCGTCGCATCCGGCGGCCCGGGTCTTTTCCTCATCTTCTTTCATCGCCATCGCGGTCAGGGCGATGACTGGAATTCCCGCCGTGGCCGGATCCTGTTTCAGGAGGGCGGTCGCCGCCAGGCCGTCCATGTCCGGCAACTGGATATCCATCAGGATCAGATCGGGATGCTCGGCGCGCGCAAGGGCCAGACCGGATTCCGCGTCGACGGCGCACAGCACGCCATGGCCGACATTCTCCAGCAGGAGCGTGGCCAGTTTCATGTTCGTCGCATTGTCTTCAATGACTAATATTCGGGCCATCCGGTTTCCTTTCGGTACGTTGCAAAGCACGCCTGACTTCGCCGATAAAGCCGACACGATTGAATCCCGCTTTTTCGACAATACTTATGATCTTGTCCGGATTGCTATTGAGCTCGGCACGGTCCGGCTTCGTGACCTTCCTGGCGGTGACTACCAGTATCGGGATGGATGCCGTCTCGGCATCGAGCTGAAGCGCCTTGACGACCTGAAAGCCGCTGACCTCCGGCATCATCAGGTCGAGCAATATCAGGTCAGGGCGCAGGCGCTGTGCGAGGACAATCGCCTCGCTGCCGCCATACGCGCGCACCACCTTATAGGCGGGAGCAGGCAGGAAGGCGGCAATGACCTCGACTGCCTTGGGGTCGTTGTCCACGACCAGGATGGTGCGGGTTTGTTCTTCTGTCGGCTGCAGACCGAGATCCGTCAAGGAGGCTTTCAACTGGGCGCGGCTGATTGGTTTTTGCAGGACGGCGGCAGCGCCCCGTGACAGACCAACATGGGTCGCGTCCAGCCCGGACACGATGACCACCGGCACTTGCGCGAATGTGCTGTCCGCGCGCAACTTGGCGAGAAGCTCCCAGCCGTTCAGACCCGGCAACTGGAGATCCAGCGTAATCAGGCTCAGGGTTTGCTGTGGCGCCAGCAACAGGGCCGCTTCCGCGGTGGCCGCGCGCAAGACGGTAAACCCCTCCGCTTCGAGCAGCAGGCGAACCAGATCCGCCGCCTGGTCGTCGTTTTCAACCACCAAGGCAATACGATCCTGCGGCTCGGGTTGCGCCGTTCTCGCGGCATCGGCGCTGTGCAGGTTCGGCGCAATATTCGGATCACTGGTGCGTAACGGTAACCACACGGCAAAGCACGCCCCCGCGCCATCCGCACTGGACACTGCCACGGTTCCGCCATGCAGTTCGGCGAGTTGTTTGACCATCGCCAATCCGAGGCCGGTACCCTCGAATTTGCGCGACAGGCTGCTGTCGATCTGGCTGAATGCCTGGAATAGTTTCGCCATATCCTCCTCGGAGACACCGATGCCGCTGTCGCTCACCGATATTTCGAGGAATTCGGCGTGGTCCTTGTCAGCCAGCGGAAAACCGTGCGACGGCCTGGCCCCCTCAAAGCTGCCGACGGTATCGCGCGAAACGCGCCGGGCGCGCAGGCTTATAAGGCTGCCAATGGCACTGAATTTGACGGCGTTGGACAGCAGGTTGTAGACAATCTGCTTGGTCTTGCGCACGTCCAGCAGCGGGAGTCCGAAATCGTCGCTGGTTTCGAGATCAATGCGAATGCGCTGGGCCGCGGCTTTCTCCTTTACGATCGACAGGCTGTTCGACAACAGCGCTTTGAGGTCGACCGCTTCCAGTTCGAGGGCCATCATGCCTGCTTCGACCTTCGACAGATCCAGAATGTCGTTGATCAGGGATAACAAGTGCTCCCCGCTGGTGAAGATATCGCCGGCGTATTCCTGCTGGGTCTTGCTCAGCGGGCCCATCAGGCCATCCTTTAGCGCTTCGGAGAAACCGATGATGGCGTTCAGCGGTGTGCGCAGCTCGTGCGACATGGTCGCCAGGAATTCCGATTTCATGCGGCTGGCGTGCTCCAGCTCGATATTCTTCTCTTCCAGGGTGCGCTCGATGCGCTTGCGCTCGGTGACATCACGTGCCGCGGCGAACACGCCTTGCAGCTTGCGGTCGCGGTTGTGGAAGGTCGCGGCGTTGTAGGACACCACCGTTTCCTCGCCATTCAGGGCGCGCACGGTCAGTTCATAATTACTCACCCTGTTGTCCATGAGTACGCGCTTGATCGCGGCGTCGGCCCGTACCGGGTCGGTAAAGAAATTCTTGCAGGGCGCGCCGATCAGTTCATCGCGCGTGCGCCCGGTCAGCGCAATCATCTGCTGGTTCACATCCGAGATGATTCCCTGCGGATCGGTGGTCATGAGCGCGTCGATGTTCGATTCGATCAGGGAGCGGGTATAGAACTGCTGGTCGCGCAGCCGTTGATCGAGCAGCGCCTGCGCCGCCTCGACTTCCTTGCGCGCCGTATTGTCGGTGCCGATCAGCAGGTAGCCGATTATGTGTTCCTCCGCATCGCGCAGTGCCGTGACGGATACGATGGCGGGGAAGCGGCTGCCGTCCTTGCGAATATAGGTCAGTTCGTAGATATCCTCGATGCCGCGCGAAGCCTTGAACACCAGCGCCTCGAATCCAGGCGTAATTGGGGTATCGAGTTCGACGCTGAGCGCTTTGGCGCGCGCGATGACTTCCTGCGGGTCGGAAATGTCGGCTGGCGTGATTTTGTTCATCACCTCGGCGGCCGTGTAGCCGAGCATGCGTTCGGCGCCGACGTTGAAAATCTGGATGACGCCCTTCTCGTCGGTCGCGATGCTCGAAAAATAGGCACTGTTGAAGATGGCGTTTTGCAGGGCGCCGGCTTTCACCAGTTCTTCCTCGGCCAGCTTCCGCGCCGTGTTGTCGGTGCCGATCAGAAGGTAGCCGATGATCGCCTCATGCT
>JBKJUC010000080.1:0-4175 GCA_046590325.1 Burkholderiales bacterium
GCCGCGTCTCATGCGGCTGCGGTCCCTCGCCAACGGACGAGGGATGGCCGGATCGCGGATGCAACGCGAGCCGGACACATTCCCGCCCGCCGTTGCCAGCATCCCCACCGGACTATCCAGTGGCATGTCGCCGTGCTGAGAAACGCCAGGGCTCGACAACCCGATGTAGTTTCATGCAACGCTTTGGCGATGGCGCACATCGGAAAGCAGGCGGCGCAGTTCTTTGTGCACCACGGCGTAGCACTCGCATGCACGCGACTCGAGACCCGTCCGATCCAGTACCGAGATATGCCCACGGCGATTACGCAATACGCCGGCAATCTGCAGTATGGCCGTGGCATCGGCGACGCTTGCCCGACGTACGCCGAGCATGCCCGCCACCAATTCCTGCGTCATGACCAACTCCTGCGAGGGCACACGGTCGAGGGTTAGCAACAACCACCGGCACAATCTCTGTTCCACCGAATGATGTTGGTTGCAAACCGCCGTCTGGGTTATCTGCGTTATTAATCCCTGCGTGTACCGAAGCAGCACGCGTTGCATCGGGCCGCCGCGACCGAAAGCCTGTTTGAGCAGGACGCGATCCAGACGGTAGGCATGACCCGCAGTCTGGACAACCGCCGAGCTGGGCGTGGTCTCCCCGCCCATGAACAGCGAGATGCCGACGACGCCTTCGTTACCCACGCCCGCGGTCTCGGCAGTCGCGCCGGACTCCGTCACATAGTGCAGGGATACGATGCATGTGGTCGGAAAATAGGCGTGCTGCAGTTGCCCGCCAGGCTCGTACAGCATCTTGCCCAGCGGCATCTCGATCAGTTCCAGATTCGCTTCCACAGACTCGAATTCGTCCGCCGGTAACGCGGCCAGGAGATAGTTCTGACTCGGACTGTGGGAGGAAGACATCGCTGTGGGGGTCTAGTTGCTGCGGCTGAGTTCGATGCCGATTCCCCGGTAGCCGACGAATCGGCAGGCCTGGTTGAACATCGGCTCGCCGCTTACCTGGAAGCTCTTTTTCGAGCCATCGGCATCGGTGCGGCTGAAAACGAAATCAATGAAAGGACGGCGTGCTGCAATGATGGCCTGCAGTTCCGCGCGCTCCGCCTCGTTCCATCCTCCCACGTGGCCGGCATCCGTTTCGCCAACCAGGGGGGCGACGCGCACGCCTAACATTTCCAGCACGGGGCCGGCAACCTTGGTGAAGTTTCCGTGTTCGTCCTGTTCCCAATACCAGTCCGAGGCCAATTCGGTCAGGCTGCGATAACGAGCTTCGCTTTCGCGCAGTTCGGCGGTGCGTTCCTGCACGGTGAGTACCAGCGTCTGGTTGGCCTTCTCGATCTCCTTGTACAGGAGACGCACCTCCAGAAAATTGCGGATGCGTGTCCTGACTTCGACAAGATCGAACGGCTTGCTGACGAAATCCCTGGCGCCCGCCTGTAGCGCGCGCAGCTTGTGGCCCGGCTGGGCGGTGATAACCAGCACCGGAAGATAGGCATCCGCATCGATCGTCTTGAGGCCCGCCATCACTTCGAAACCGTCCATGCCGGGCATTTGCAGATCAAGCAGGATCAGATCGTAGCGATTCTGGCGATGCAGGGCACAGACTTCGCTGGGGTTGCGGGTCGACGTAACATGGGAGTAGCCAAATTCAAGCAGCATCTGTTCGAGCAGCGCAACGTTGGCCTCCTGATCATCCACGATCAGGACGCTGGCGCTTAGCACTTCGTGCTCGGAGACCATCAGGCGTTTCCCCCTCTTTCGCGGTCTGCCCCTGCCAGCGACAGCGCAAGCGCCTCATCGAGGGCACTCATGAACCGGGGGACGTTGATGGGTTTGGTCAGAGAGTTCAAGAATCCGGCTGCGCGCGCTCGTTCGATATCACGCGGCACGGCATTGGCGCTGAGGGCGATGATGGGGATCGCTGCCGTCGACGGATCCTCTCGCAGGATCCGCATGGCTTCCAGCCCGCTGATACCGGAAAGATTGATGTCCATCAGTATCACCTCCGGCCGGTATGCACGTGCATATTCGATTCCGAGCTCGCCATCCGCGGCGCTCACCAGCCGCAGATCTGCGCGGCGCGCAATGATCTGCGCCACCAGTTCCAGGTTTGCTGGATTGTCTGCCACATAGAGCACAGTGCGTGGATGGGTGCCTTCCGGCGCCTTCTGCTGCGCAGGCGCCTCGCTTGCGGTTTCGACGACTTGAAGCTGCGGCGCAGCAGCCAGGTCCAGTTCGATCCAGAAGACGGTACCCACCCCGGGCGTGCTATTCACGCCGATCGTACCGCCCATCAGCTCCACGAGTCGTTTCGTCACCACCAGCCCGATTCCCGTGCCCTCCTCCGGTCCCGCTTCCTTGCCGAGCCGATTGAAAGGCTGAAATAGCTGGGCAACCTGTTCGGCACCCAGTCCCGCACCGGCGTCTCGAACGCTTATCCGGAGCGAATTCGGGGATGCCATCGTACATTCCACCTCAACCGCGCCGCCCGGACTGTTGTACTTGATTGCATTGAAAAGCAGATTGATCAGAACCTGCTTGATCCGGGTCCGGTCGGCGTTGACGAAACCCGAGTGTTCGAACCCGCGAAATGTCATGACCATTCCGCGCTTGTGCGCCTGCGGCTCGATCATCGCCTGGCATTCGAGTACCACTTTAGCCAGGGATACAGGCTCCCGCGACAGCGTGACATTGCCCGATTCGATCAGCGCGAGATCGAGAATCTCGTTGATCAATTCGAGTAGATACCAGCCTGCCTTGAGGATCTGGTCGAGATTACGTTGTTGGGAAGGGGTCGGCAGAGGAGAACCGAATTCCATGAGTTGCGCGAAACCGAGAATCGCATTGAGCGGCGTGCGCAACTCATGGCTCATGCTGGAAAGAAAATCGGTCTTCGCTCGATTGGCTTTCTCCGCCGCGACCATCGCCTCGTTAAGCGCAGATTCGGCGGCCTTGCGCATGGAATTGTCAGCGCCGATCAGCAGGTATCCGATAATTGCGGCATCGCCGTCACGCAAAGCGGTGATCGAAACGATGGCCGGGAAACGACTGCCGTCCTTGCGGATGTAGGTCAGTTCATAGACATCCTCGATCTCGCGTGAGGCCTTGAATGCCAGGGCCTCGAAACCGGGTGCGATCGGAGTTGTGAACTCCAGGCTCAACGCCTCCGCCCGCGCTCTCACTTCAGCCGGATCGTGGATGTCGCTTGGACTGATCCTGTTCACAACCTCGACCGCGGAGTACCCCAGCATGTGCTCGGCACCGACATTGAAGAGCTGGATGATGCCCTTCTCGTCAGTGGCGATGATGGAGAAAGTAGCACTGTTGAGCACTGCGTTCTGGAGAGCAGCCGCCTTGAGCACGGCATTGTGGCCCACATCCCCGGCTTTTAAGTGCATCCGAATTTGCTCAACTTGTTCACCTCTTGAAGATGGAATCCCGGGAATTGCGGTACACGGTTGCCTGAGTGGCTGCCGCGATTCCCTGCCAAGGCCACAGAAATTCGGTGCCGCACCTCTTGCCTGGCGATCATGTCCTTCCGCCTGGTGATGCTTTGTACGGTGGCTTACACGAAAGGAAGGCATGACCATGTCGCGAGGCACCGTACCGCAGGGTAATGAGCATACAGAAGTCCGCTCTCGCTGTTGCCCCCGGTTTATCGAGAATTGTGTCTTTGGCTGCCGTAGTGCGGCTTGTTTTGACAGGGTTTTAGGTGGTTCTCGATCGTCCAGGGGCGGGAATTAATTAGCTGTATGTACGCTAGCGTATATACCCCGCTCTCTCCAATCGCGCATAAACACTCACCGGCTTCGGGCATCCTCGCCCGAAGTCCCTGTTGATGGAGTGACAATGAATAAGAACAGCAGCAGTTTGAATGTGTGCCTGTTAGTTATGGCAACAGTCTTCGCAGGGCTGATTGCGGCATGCGGCAGCGGCGATGAAAGCCGGATTTTCGGTGTCCCTGTCGCCACAACAAGCACAACAGGCGCCGGCCCGGCAGGCCCGGCCCCCGCACTGGGCTTCGCAGCCGGCTTTGCCGGCTTGGCCGGCGGCGGTGCCGGCATGACCAACCAGGGCATATTTACAGTGATCAGGGGCGCGCAAGGCCAGCCGGTCTCGATCGGCACCACGGCCGCCTCGTCCACGGTTACCGGATTCCACGACACCTCGGAGGCTTA
>JBKJUC010000062.1:0-4504 GCA_046590325.1 Burkholderiales bacterium
TTCGCGCAGCAGCGTCAGGATCAGCAACGAGGAGAAGAAGCCCATCGCCAGGAAGCCCGCGCCCGCCAGGTGGTCCGCGCAGGGATTTGCTTTGTTCCTTCTCGCGTACTCGGCAAAGGGCAGGACGGACAGCGAAAGGACGAGCAGCAGAATCGTCACGGCAATGCCCGCCACGCCGAACGGCATGTCGGGAACCAGACGCCATCCCATATAGATGTGAAACAGAAGAACCAGGACAAACAGTGGGAACATTGCAGCCCGCTTCAAGGGCGTATCCGGGCGCCCCGCAGACCTGGTCGGGGCAATTGTTTCTGAAATGGGGTGCCTGGCCCGGTTTACAAGGGTCGGCCCGGCGAGCAAGGAATCAAAAAGATGAAGGGCCAGGCATGCGTATTTGCATTTATCCTGGCCCAAAGTTTACAACCCGTGCGGAATCGATTGAGATCGGAATTTCCGCTACCTGCCGTATGTCATTTCACGCAAGTCCCGCCCCATTTGCCGGTGGCCATTTTGCCAGCCATGCTGGTAGTTTCGTACCATCCGGCGCTCTTCGCATTGTTCGCGAACTGCCCCGTGCCCGTCACGCCCTTCCAGCTACCTTTGCCGCCCGCAGCAAAATCCTCGAAGAAAGAATAACTCCAGTTGTCGCCGTTGGCCGTTACCCTCGTGCAGCTTCCCGATACCCAGCCCTTGCCATCAGCCTGGGCATAGGCATAGCCCGCGCAACCGCCGAGGCCAGTGTGCCCGGAATCGCCGCTGGAAACCGAGCCACGGTTCGTAAAGAAAGTGAGCTTGCTGCCATTTGCCATCTCCATTGTCTCGGACGTTGCAAGCTCATTACCGTAAAAACCCGTGCAATTGTCGGCAGCCTGAAGCGCTGGCGCGGCTAAGAAAGTTGAAAGAACGGCGAAACGAATCAGCGTGCCTGAAGCTCTCATCTTGTTTCCCCCAGTTGGTTGTACCGCTTGCGGCGGAATGCCGCGCAACCATGATGAACCTGCAAAACGCCGGGATCAACATGCCAATTGGATAAATTTTCGGATCACGTAAGTAATATGTAAGTAAGTGCGGCAAAGTGCCATGCCCGAGCGGTTCCTCAATAGAATCCTGATTTCCCCGCGATGCTTGGGGCTAAAAGGGCGGTCAGGGTAAATTCCGCAGCGATTCGGCGCTGCTTTTGGCTGTTTCGCTGTCGATCCAGAACCGCCATGGGCGCGCCGCCCAGTAATCGCCCGCATAATCCACGCCGATGCGCGGACCGCGCTGGATTCGTTTAGCCGGGATACCGACGCCGCGATCTTCGATCCAGATCTGCCTCGAAATCGTCGCATCCTTGCCGTCCAGCGCCTTGTCGATTTTGAGGTACTGCGTAACCCGCCCCGGCCCCGCCAGATATGTTGCCTCCCCAAACGGATCGGCAAGCACGCCGCGGATCAGCACGCCTTCCGGGAAATCCTTTCCGGCTGTGGCGAAGTTGAGCATCCAGTGGATGCCGTAGATGAAATACACGTAGACCGTGCCGCCGTCGCCGTAAAGCGGCTCGACCCTTGCGGTGCGCCGTCCGCGCGCAGAGTGCGCGGCGAGGTCTCTCGGCCCCTTGTACGCCTCCACTTCAGTGATCATCCCGGCGATCGTTGCCCTCCCGATCCTGCGCACGATGAACTTGCCGAGAAGGCTGCGCGCGACCTGCAGGGTCGGACGATTGAAATCGCCGCCGCCCAGTCTGGCGTTTTTTATTTTTGCGTTGCCCATGGCTGAGCTAGCCATCATATCTTCCTGGGAAGAAGAATAGAGCATGGGCCACGGAGGACACAGAGGGCACAGAGGAATACGGAAAGTCTAGATCTCAGGTAGCCGATAACCACGGTCAGCAAACGGTGACACGTATGGAATCCCTACCCAATCCTATTCCCGTATCTTGTTCTTTCTCTGTGCTCTCTGTGTCCTCTGTGGCAAAGACCGTCGTAAATTCAGCCGACGGCGACCAGGCGGTCCAGCGTCGCGGGATCGGCAAGCAGCGCGGCACTGCCGCCTTCGTGCCTGATCCGGCCGCGTTCCAGCACGATCACGTTGCGAGTTACCGAAAGTGCCAGCCGCGCATGCTGTTCAGCGATGATCACGGCCATGCCATCATTCGAAACCAGTTCGCGAATCACGCCAAGGAGTTCCTGGACGATGATCGGCGCCAGGCCCTCCATCGGTTCGTCCAGCAGCAACAAGGCGGGATTCAGCATCAACGCGCGGCCGATGGCGAGCATCTGCTGCTCGCCACCCGAAAGCTGGTTGCCGAAATTGCCGCGGCGTTCTTCCAGCCGGGGGAAGAGCTTGTATACGCCCGCCACCGTCCAACGGCCGGGACGGGCGACGGACGTGAGGTGTTCCTCCACGGTCAGCGAGGAAAAGATGCAGCGTTCCTGAGGCACCCAGCCTAACCCGGCCTGCGCGCGCCGATGGGTGGGCGTGCGCGAAATATCCGCGCCGCGCCAGTGGATCTTGCCGCCGAGCAGGCTGGTGAGGCCCATCATCGTATTGAGCAGCGTGGTCTTGCCCATGCCGTTGCGGCCCAGCACGGCGAGGCTGTCGCCTTCCTGCAGCGCCAGCGCGATGGCATCGAGAACCACGGCTTCGCCGTAGCCGGCGCGCAGGGCTTCGATCCGCAGCAGCTCAGCCATGCTGCACCTCGCCCAGATAGACCTCTCTCACGCGAGCATCGGCGGCAATCTCAGCGGGCGCCCCCTCGGTCAGCACCCTGCCGCCGACCAGAACCGTGATGCGCTCCGCGAAGCGGAACACCAGTTCCATGTCGTGTTCGATGAGCAGGATGCTGACGTCCTCAGGCAGCGCGCCAAGGACATTGAACAGTTCGGCGCTTTCGCTCGAGGGAATGCCGGCCGCCGGTTCGTCGAGCAGCAGGATCCTGGGTTTTGTCGCCAGCGCCAGGGCGATCTCCACCAGCCGCTGCTTTCCGTATGGAAGGTTGCGCGTAACGGTATCGGCATCACCGTCGAGGCGCAGCGAGGCCAGCAGGGTTTGTGCTTCCGCAATCTCATCCCGGCGCCTGGCAACCGTGCCCAGCCAGTGTGCGGCGCTGCCGGTGCGCTCGCAGATCGCCAGCACCACCGATTCGAGCACGGTCAGGCCGGGGAACAACGTGTTGATCTGGAAAGTGCGCGCGACTCCGCGCTTTACCCGCTGGTGCTGCGGCAGGCGCGTGATATTTTCCTCGCCGAGGAAGATCTCGCCCGCGGTCGGAGCGTAGACGCCCGTCAGCAGGTTGATGAACGTGGTCTTTCCCGCCCCGTTCGGCCCGATCAGTGCGTGACGCGCCCCGGCCGGAAGCGAGAGGTCGATGCCGTCGTTCGCCTTGAAGCCGCCCCAATGCCTGGAAAGCCCGATGGTGCGCAGGGTGCTCGTCATTCACCCCTGCCTTGCCAACGCTCACCCAGAACCTTGAGACCACCGAGAATGCCGCCGCGTGCAAACAGGACCACGAGCACCAGCAACAAGCCGATCCAGAATTGCCAGTAAACGGGATTCAGGCCGGACAACCAGTCCTGCGCGATCATGAACGCCGCCGCGCCGACAATGGCGCCATACAGCATGCCCGTGCCGCCGAGCACCAGCATGATCAGCAGTTCGGCCGAACGCGGAAATCCGAGCACATCGAGGCCGACGAACTGGGTCGTCTGCGCCAGCAGCGCGCCGGCAATGCCTGCGACTGCGGCAGCGATGGTGTAAATCCGCACCTGGTGCCTGCGCACCGGCGCGCCTATCGCCGGCATGCGCCGGCCGCCTTCGCGGATGCCCCGCAGGCTGAGGCCGAATGGCGAATGCATCAGCCGGCGCATCAGCACGAAGAGCAGGAACAGCACGGCCAGACTATATACATAGGCGGCGCGGCCGTTGAGGTCGAAGACGAAGACGCCCAGCAGCTTCCACATTGCCACGCCGGACAGGCCATCGATGCCGCCGGTGATGAAGGACGCCTTGTTCGCGGCTTCGTAGAGCAGCAGGCCGATGCCGAGCGTAACCATCAGTCGCGTCAGGTCGCTTCCGCGCACGATCAGGAAACTGCTGAGCCAGCCGGTCAGCGCGGCAACAGCACCGGCAACCAGCAGGCCGCTCAGCGGTTCGCCCCAGCCGTGCACCGCCAGCAATCCGGCCGTGTAAGCGCCGATGCCGAAGAAAGCGGCATGGCCGAGCGAGACGATGCCGGCATAGCCAAGGATGAGGTCGAGCGAAAGCGCGAACAGTGCCACGATCAGGATCTGGCTGCCCAGCACAAGGTAGCCGGGCAGCAGGAAGAACGCAGCGACCGGCAGCAGCCAGAACAGGATTTCGGCGCGGGTCCAGCGCCCGTCGGGCAAGTTGTGCGCCGCCGCCCCGCTCATGCACGCCTGCCGTAGAGTCCCGCCGGGAACACGATCAGCAGCAGCACCATCAGCGCGTAAATGACAAAGGCGCCAACTTCGGGCACATAGTATTTCCCGGCCACGTCGAACAC
>JBKJUC010000084.1:0-21139 GCA_046590325.1 Burkholderiales bacterium
GAAATCATGAATCGCAAACAACAGGGCTTTACCCTGATCGAAATCGCCATCGTGCTGGTCATCATCGGCCTTCTGCTCGGCGGGATACTCAAAGGTCAGGAGCTGATTACGAGCGCACGCGTTCGTAACCTGATCTCGCAGCAGGACGGCGTCAAGGCGGCCTTCTTTGGCTTCCAGGACCGGTTCCGCGCGTTCCCTGGGGACTATACGGCGGCAACTACCAACATCGTCGGCGTCGCAGCAACCGCCGCCTGCGGCAACGGCAATGGCAACGGCAACGGCCGGGTGGAAACGACCAACCTGGAGAACGTGCTCACCTGGGAACATCTCTCGAAAGCGGGCTTTATCACGGGCACCTATACCTGTGCCGCGACGGAAGGCCCGACCACTTCGCCCGTAAACCCATACGGCGTTTACATGCAGCTGGTGTTCGACGGCATCTATGGCGCAGGAACGACAGGGACGCCGGCGGCACTGCGCCATAACATCAAGTCCGGCAGCCAGGTCCCGGTGGACATCATTGCGGAAATGGACCGGAAAATTGATGACGGCGCGCCCAATACCGGCGGCTTTCAGTTCTCCCGCTACCAGGGCAACGGTGCGGCGGCTCCGACCGACGGTGCGGCGGCCCAGCCAGCCTGCACCAGCGCCACCACGGCGGCTGGCGTCTGGAATGCTACGAACGGCAGCACCAACTGCGGCGGATCCAGCTTGCTGTAAGGGCTGAATCGCAGGGTAATTTTCGAAACACAGGCCCGCTCAGCGCGGGCCTGTGTTTTTTAGCTGATCATGTTTGTGGGCAGTGTGATCCGAAGCATATCTTGATGGGCAAACAATCGGTGGAGGATCCCCCTGGTGGCCGATTCTTCTGGCTACGCGAAGATAATTGGGGATGGCGCCTGTTCCTGCGATGCATCTGAGAACAAGAACAGAAGGCTTTACGCTGGTGGAAGTGGCCATCGTGCTGGTCATAATGGGTCTCCTGCTCGGCAGCATACTCAAGGGCCAGGAACTGCTGACCAATGTCCGTGTCCGCGAGTTGATCGCCCAGCAGGACGGCATCAAGGCCGCGTTCTTCGGCTTCCAGGACCGGTTCCGGGCTTTCCCGGGCGACTACAGGCAAGCAATTGGCGCCATCGTTGGCGCCACTCAGAACGGCAACGGCAATGCCCGAATCGAAAGCGGTGCCACGCCAAATGAATCGACGCTTGCTTGGGAACACATGTCCGGGGCAGGATTCCTCAATGCACGTTTCACCTATGCCGCTACTGAATCTGTCTCAACGAGCCCAAGAAACAATTACGGCGTATTTCTTCAAGTCGTCTATGACGGAATCTACAATGCGGGCACGGCAGCGACACCCGCCCCGTTGCGGCACAATATCAAATCTGGTTCGCAGATCCCCGTGAACGTCATGGCCGAAGTCGACCGAAAAATCGATGACGGCGCTCCCAACGGAGGTGGCTTTCAGTTCTCCCGCTACCAAGGCAATAGCAGTAGCGCGCCGACCGACGGGACGACCGCCGCGCCTGCCTGCACCAGTGCCACCGGCGCCGGCGGCACCTGGAACGCGACCAACGGCAGCACGAATTGCGGCGGCGCCAGCCTGCTTTAAACCCATCGGCCCGATCATCCCTGCATCAGATAAATCTCGGCCTCCGCTAGCTCCTCCTGCGTACCACGCAACACCACGACATCCCCTTCTGCAAGCGCGGTATCGGGGTCCGGCGCGGAATTGCGAATGTTGCGCCGGCGCAGGGCAGTGACCTCGACGTGCAGGCGGCCCAGGTTGAGTGCGCGCAGTGACTTACCTACTGCCGCCGACCCCGGCGGTAAAATCACCGAGTGCAGACGCGGCTGATGCCGGTCGTTCCCCTCGTCGACTTCGTCCGTGACCCCGCGATAGAAACCCCTGAACAGCCCGTAGCGCTGCTCGCGTGTTTCGCGGATGCGGCGCAGGACCCGATTCAGCGGTACGCCGAGCAGCATTAGCGCATGCGTGGCCAGCATGAGGCTGCCTTCCAGGATCTCCGCCACCACTTCGGCAGCCCCCGCATCTTTCAACCGGTCGATGTCGCTGTCGTCGAGGGTACGTACGATGACCGGCAGGCCGGGGCGCCGTTCCTGCACCACCGCCAGAATCGCCAGCGCCGATCGCGTGTCCGCGTAGGAAACCACCAGAGCGTCAGCGTGCAACAGGCCAGCAGCTATCAGCACTTCTCGCCGGGCGGCGTCGCCGAACACCACGCTTTCCCCTGCCGCCGCAGCTTCCCGCACGCGCTGCGGGTCTATGTCGAGGGCGATGAACGCGACCTTTTCCTGCTCGAGGAAGCGCCCCAGGTTCTGCCCGCTCCGCCCGTATCCGCAGATGATGACGTGCCTTTGCACGGCCATGGTCTGTATTGCGATGTTATGCAGTGTCATCGCCCGGTTCATCCACTCCTTCGTGCTGAAGCGCCGCACCAGGGGTTCGCTGTATTCGATGATGAACGGCGAAACGAGCATCGACAGTACCAGTGCCGCTAGCACGATCTGTGTCATGCCCTCCGGCATCAACTCCAGCCGCGCCGCCTCACTCACCAGCACCAGGCCGAATTCGCCCGCTCCCGCCAGAGCAAGCCCGGTACGCAGCGAAACCGAGGAGTCGGCGCCGAACAGCCTGCTGAGGCCAAAAATCACGGCCGTTTTACCCGCCAGCAGCACCACCACCAGCATGGCAACCCACTGCCCGGCGGTGAGCAGCACACCGACGTCAAGTCGTGTACCGACGGTGATGAAGAACAAGCCGAGCAGCACGTCGCGAAACGGCTTGATATCTTCCTCGACCTGGTAGCGGTACTGAGTCTCCGAAATCAGCATGCCGGCGAGGAAAGCACCCAGAGCCAGCGACAAGCCAGCCAGGTTGGTCAGCCAGGCCAGTCCCAGAGTAATCATCAGCACGTTGATCACGAACAGTTCGGAGGATTTCTGCCGCGCCACCAGCGTGAACCATCCGCGCATCAGCTTTTGCCCGATCGTGAGGATCAGCAGCAGAACCAGGCCCGCCCGGATCAGGGCCACCGACAGTTCGCGCACGACCGCGTCGTCGTTCTGGGCAAACGCGGGATAGAGAATCAGGAAAGGCACCACGGCCAGATCCTGGAACAGCAGGATGCCGACGATCTGGCGGCCGTGGGCGGAATTGATCTCGAGTCGCTCAACCAGCATTTTCGCCAATATCGCGGTGGACGACATCGCCAGAATCCCGCCGAGCACGACCCCCGTGCGCCAGCCGTATCCGGGAACCATGGCCGCGCCGACGCAAAGCAGGACGATGGCGAGGACCTGTGCCGCGCCGAGGCCGAATACCACCCGCCGCATGGTCAGCAGCTTCGCCAGGCTGAAATCCAGCCCAATGGTGAACATGAGGAACACGATGCCGAACTCGGCGAGATGGCGCATGCCCTCGTTGTCGGGGACCAGGCCGATGGCATGCGGGCCGATGGCGATGCCGAGCAGCAGATAACCCAGCAGCGCAGGCAGCTTGAGGACCCGGAAAATAACGACCACGACCACCGCCGCGGCGAGCAGCATCAGGACGAATTCGAGGATTCCAAAATTCATGGTCTCTCAGGCGGCTCGAATGTTCGGTGTGCCTCTCGCCTTTAACTCTAACACAGGAGTTTGGTCATTCCGGATGACGGTACTGAGGAAGGGAAGGCGAAACCATGGGGTATACTCATCGGCTATGACAGTGCCGGAAAAAACAACCGCTCTGGGTAGACTGTCGCCGCAGCAGATTCTCGAATCGGCGCGGCGCGTGCTGGAAATCGAAGCGCAGGCGGTAGCGGATTTGCGCAATCGCATTGATGAAAGTTTCGTGCGGGCCGTGGAAATCATGCTCCGCTGCACCGGCCGCGTGGTGGTGAGTGGCATGGGCAAATCAGGCCATGTCGCGCGCAAGATCGCCTCGACGCTCGCCAGTACAGGCACCCCGGCATTCTTCGTCCATCCCGGCGAGGCCAGCCACGGCGACCTTGGCATGGTCACCAGCAAGGACGTCATGATTGCGCTGTCCAACTCGGGCGAAAGCGCCGAACTGCTGGTCATCGTCCCCCATGTAAAACGCCAGGGCGCGCACCTGATTGCGATCACCGGCAATCCGCGTTCGCCGCTGGCACTCGCAGCCGACGTCCACCTCAATGCGGCGGTCGACCAGGAGGCCTGCTCGCTCGGCCTCGCGCCCACCGCCAGCACCACGGCGGCGCTGGCCCTCGGGGATGCGCTGGCGGTTACGCTGCTCGAGGCCCGCGGCTTCGGCAAGGAAGATTTTGCGCGCTCCCACCCGGGAGGCAGCCTTGGCCGACGCCTGCTCACGCATGTCGCGGACGTCATGCGCACCGGCCCCGCCATTCCGTCCGTGCCGGAAACCGCCTCATTCTCCGAAGCGCTGCTGGAAATGTCGCGCAAAGGGATGGGCATGACGGCGATTACGGGTAACGATGGCCGGATTGCCGGCATCTTTACCGACGGCGACCTGCGACGTACGCTGGAGAAACCGGGCGACCTGCGCACCCTCGGCATTCGTGACGTGATGCATGCCAATCCCCGCGCGATCGGGGCTGGCCAGCTCGCGGCCGAGGCCGCGCAACTGATGGAGCAGCACAGGATCACCCAGCTGCTGGTCGTCGACGCGGAAAAGCGGCTCGTAGGAGCGCTCAACATGCACGACCTGATGCAGTCCAAGGTCATCTGATGACCAATCCGCGCAATTCGCATCGGCCCGCTCGCCGATGAACAGGCGTCTCACGTCCCGCGCGCGACGCGTCCGGCTGGCCATTTTCGATGTCGACGGCGTGCTGACCGACGGCACGATCCACCTCTCCGCCCGGGGCGAGGAAGCCAAGGCTTTCAATATTCTCGACGGGCTCGGCTTCAAGATGCTGGCCGACAGCGGCGTGCAACTGGCCCTGCTGTCCGGTCGCAAGTCCGAGATCGTCCGCTTGCGCGCGAAGGAAACGGGCGTCACGCACCTCCTGCAGGGCATCAGCGACAAGCTCGACGCCTATGAGAAGCTGCTACGCAAGCTCGGCATCGCGGAGTCGGAATGCTCTTTCATGGGTGACGACCTGCCGGACATCCCGGTGCTGCGCCGCTGCGGCCTGGCACTGAGCGTGCCGAACGCCGCGAAGATCGTGCGCGAGCAGGCGCACTATGTGACGGAGAAAGCAGGCGGGCACGGCGCGGTGCGCGAAGCCTGCGAGCTACTGATGCGGGCACAGGGGACGCTGGACCAACAGATGAAAGCATACCTTCGGTGAGGGACCGGCTCGTAAGCTGGTCGCCGCTGATCCTTCTGGCCCTCCTCGCGGCGCTCACTTTCTGGCTGGATCGCAAGGTGCAGCCCACGGGGCGGATGCCCGACGGCAGCACGCGCCACGACCCGGACTTCATCATCGAGGGATTCTCGGCGGTACAGATGAACCCCGACGGCACGCGTCGCTACGCCCTGTCGGCCAAGCGCATGGTGCACTTTCCGGACGACAACAGCACCCAGCTCGATGCCCCTCGTCTCATCTACTTCGATTACCAGCGGGCGCCGGTCACGGTGCGCTCCGACACGGCCGACGCCACCCAGGGCGGCGACGACGTCTACTTCCGCGGCGACGTACAGGTGGTGCGTTCGGCCTATGACACCAATGCCGAGCTTGGCATGTTCACCAGTTATCTGCATGTCGTCCCCGACAAGGATTTCGCGCAGACCGACAAGCCGGTGCGGATCGTGGAGGGAAACTCCACAGCCAGCGCAGTTGGCTTAGAATTCGATAACCGGACGCGGCAGATCCGCTTGCTGTCCGAAGTAAAAGCCAACTATGCGATCCCAAAACGCGCCCCGCAAAAGACGCTACGCCCACCGCGCCCTTGAAGCCGCCCTCGTGGCCGGATTCATCGGGATGGCCTGCGTGGCCAGTCTGCCGGCGTCGGCGGATAAAGCCGATCGCGACAAACCGGTCAACCTCGAGGCCGACCGTGTCGACCTGGACGATGCCAAGAAAGAAGCCATATTCGAAGGCAACGTCACGATGACCCAGGGCACGCTGGTGATCAAGGCCGACAAGATCATCGTCAAGCAGGATACGGACGGTTTCCAGTACGGCATCGCTTTTGGCAAGCCGGCATCTTTCCGCCAGAGGCGTGAAGGATTCGACGAATACATCGAGGGCTATGGCGAACGCCTGGAGTACGACGGCAAGGTGGACAAGATGCAGATGTTCACGAATGCGAAGATCCTGCGGGGGGGCGACGAAGTGCGAGGCGACTACATCGCCTACAACGCGGTGACGGAATTTTTCCAGGTCATCGGGGGTGGCAAGACTGCGGCCTCCGCCAATAACCCCCAGGGCCGCGTCCGCGCCGTCATCCAGCCAAAGCCCAAAGTCGGCGCCGAGGATGGCAAAAAAGCCCCGCTTGAGCTGCAACCGTCCCCGGGCGTCAAGCCTGCGCAGCCCTGATGGCCCCGGCTGCGGCGCGACGCCCGGCAACCCGACAATGAGTCAGTTGCGCGCCGAGAAACTCAAGAAGCGCTACAAGGCCCGGACTGTCGTCAAGGATGTTTCGCTGGACGTCTCCAGCGGCGAAGTCGTCGGTCTGCTCGGACCCAACGGCGCCGGCAAAACCACCTGCTTCTACATGATGGTGGGACTGGTCGGACTCGATGGTGGCGACCTGTTTCTCGACGACCAAGCCCTCACGCATACGCCGATCCACAAACGGGCGCGCCTCGGCCTGTCCTACCTGCCCCAGGAAGCGTCTATTTTTCGCAAGCTGACGGTGGCTGAAAACATCCGGGCCGTACTGGAGCTGCGCTCCCTGTCCGAGACCGAGATGCGCAACCAGCTCGATTCGCTGCTGCATGACCTGCACATCGCACATTTGCGCAACAGCCCGGCCATCAGCCTGTCCGGCGGCGAGCGCCGCCGGGTGGAAATCGCCCGCACCCTGGCGACCCATCCCCGCTTCATCCTGCTCGATGAACCCTTCGCCGGCGTGGATCCCATCGCCGTCCTGGACATCCAGAAAATCATCCGCTTCCTCAAGGACCGGGACATCGGGGTGCTGATCACGGACCATAACGTCCGCGAAACTCTGGGCATCTGCGACCGCGCCTATATTATCAACGACGGCTCCGTGCTGGCCTGCGGCAAACCGGAGGAAATCGTTTATAATGAAAGCGTAAGAAGAGTCTACTTGGGCGAGCACTTCAAGCTGTAAGTTCTGAAAAGCCAGCCCCCTAAACCACTCGCCGGTACTCGGGCATTTAGATGCAAGACGCGGCAAAATCATCGTGTAAGGTTTCGCTCCCGTACGCTGGCAGCACAGTTCGGCGATACCGTCCCTTGGTGACGCAAGGGCGTTTGGGCAGAACGGCAAAATACGGCCCTGGAGCGTCGTGATACCGGCCTGTCGATGAAGCATTCCCTGCAGCTCAAGCTTTCCCAGCATCTGACGCTGACGCCCCAGCTGCAGCAGTCCATCCGCCTGTTGCAGCTGTCGACCCTGGAACTGAACCAGGAGATCGAGACTTTCCTTCAGGAAAACCCCCTGCTGGAGCGGGACGACGAGGAAGACGCCGCCCCACCGCCTCCACCCAACACGCTGCCGACCACCCCTGCGACGACCACCACCGACAGCGCACCGGCAAATGCAAATGACAGCGCTGCGGGGGAAGAACGCGGCATCTCGGATTCCGACTGGTCGCTGGATGACGGCTATGGGTCGTTCGGCGGGCAGGATGGCGACGACGATTCCGACACCCCCCTCGCGGCAGCGGAACAGACCAAACTGCGCGACCATCTGCTGGGCCAGATCAGCCTGATGCAGATGCCCGATCGCGACAGGAGCCTTGTCGCCTTCCTCATCGACAACCTTGACGACGACGGCTACATGACCCAGGACCTCGTGGAACTGGCGGCACTGCTGCCAGCGGAACTGGAGATCGAAGCGGACGAACTCACCATCGCGCTGAAATACGTGCAAAGCCTGGACCCGCCCGGCATCGGTGCGCGCAATCTGGGCGAATGCCTTGCGTTACAGCTGGAATCCTCCCCCGAGGACACGCCTTTCCGCAAGGAAGCGCTGCAGGTGGTTACCCAGCACCTGGAGGCGTTTGCCTCGCGCGACTATTTCAAGCTGAAAAAGCTGCTGCGCTGTGACGACGACCTGTTGCGCGGCCTGCAGAATCTGATCATCCACCTGAATCCGCGGCCGGCGGCGAACTATTCCGGCGGCGAAACCCGCTACATCGTGCCCGATGTGGTGGTGCGCAAGGTCAAGGGCATGTGGGTGGCGTCGCTCAATCCCGACGCCATGCCGAAACTGCGCGTCAACCGCATGTACGCCGACATCCTGCACCGCAATCGTGACGCCAGCTTCCAGCAGCTCGCCGGCCAACTGCAGGAAGCCAAGTGGCTGATCAAGAACGTGCAGCAGCGTTTCGACACCATCCTGCGCGTGTCGCAGGCCATCGTCGACAGGCAGCGCCATTTTTTCGAACACGGCGAAGTTGCCATGCGCCCGCTGGTATTGCGGGAGATCGCCGAGACCCTCGGATTGCACGAATCCACGGTGTCGCGGGTGACGACGCAGAAATTCATGCTGACGGCGCGCGGCATTTTCGAACTCAAGTATTTCTTTGGCAGCCATGTCACCACGGAAACCGGCGGCGCCTGTTCGGCCACCGCGATCCGCGCGCTGATCAAACAGTTGGTCGGCGAGGAAGACCGCAAGAAACCCCTGAGCGACAGCCAGATCTCGGAGGTCCTCGGCAAGCAGGGCATCGTAGTGGCGCGCCGCACCATCGCGAAATACCGGGAATCCCTGCAGATTCTGCCTGTCAATCTACGTAAGTCAATTTGATCAACCGAATGGAGGAATTGCGATGAACCTGCAAGTTTCCGGACACCATCTCGAGATCACGCCCGCCATGCGCTCCTACCTCACCGAGAAGCTGTCGCGCGTGACCCGCCACTTCGAACACGTCATCGACGTCGGCGTCATACTGTCGGTCAACAAGCTGGACCAGAAAGTGGAAGCGACGCTTCATGTGCGCGGCAAGGACATTTACGCGGAATGCATCGATACCAACATGTATGCCGCGATCGATGCCCTGGTCGACAAGCTTGACCGCCAGATCATCAAGCACAAGGAAAAGATCGTGGATCATCACGAGGCCGAAGCTGCACGCAACCGGCCGGTAGTCTGATCGCGACACCGCCTCGAGCGCCCTCATGAGTCTGCTAGCAAGGCTCCTGCCGCAATCCAGCGTCATTCTCGACCTCGACGTTTCCAGCAAGAAACGGGTGTTCGAGCATGTCGGCCTGCTGTTCGAAAATTCGCTCGGCATCGGCCGCGGCCAGGTGTTCGATGCGCTGTTTGCGCGCGAACGCCTGGGCTCCACCGGCCTCGGGCACGGCATCGCCATCCCGCACGGCCGCATCAAGGGCCTGCGCGAGGCCGCCGGCGCCTTTGTCCGCACCAGCGCGCCCATTCCCTTCGAGGCACCCGACGGCAACCCGGTGCAACTGATATTCGTGCTTTTGGTGCCGGAGAAGGCCACCGACCTGCACCTGCAGATCCTCTCCGAACTCGCGCAGTTGTTCAGCGACCGCGAAATGCGGGCGCAGCTCTCGGCGCTCGCGGATCCTGCGGCAGTCCAGAAACTCATCACGCAATGGGAGCCCCATGCCCCAAATCAGCGTCGCGCAGCTGTTTGAGGAAAACGCCGACGCCCTGAAGCTGGCCTGGATTTCCGGCCCGCGGGACTCCTCTCCGCATCTCGACAGCAGCGAAATCAACCAGGCTTCGCAGGGCCTGATCGGCCACCTGAACCTGGTCCATCCCAACTGGATCCAGATTTTCAGCCGCACCGAAGCCGCCTATTTTGCCTCGCTCGGCGAGGAAGCCCAGCGCGAGGCCCTGTCCCGGCTGGCCGACAGCGGCCTGGCGTGCATCATCGTGTCCGACGGCGAAACGGCGCCCCCCACCCTGGACGAGTTCGTGCGCGAACGCGATGTTCCCTTGCTCGCCTCCGCGCTGCACAGCCTACAGATCATATGGGTGGTGCGAACCTACCTGGGCCGCGCGCTCGCCGAATTCGTAACCCGTCACGGCGTTTTCCTCGACGTGCTGGGAATGGGCCTGCTGATCACCGGCGAAAGCGGTGTGGGCAAGAGCGAACTCGCGCTGGAGCTGATATCGCGCGGCAGCGGCCTGGTCGCGGACGACGTCGTCGAGCTCTACCACATCGCTCCAGAGACGCTGGAGGGCCGCAGTCCCGAACTGCTCAAGGATTATCTGGAGGTGCGCGGCCTCGGTATGCTCAACATCCGCACCATCTTCGGCGAGACCGCGGTGCGCACCAAGAAGAATCTGAAACTCATCGTGCAGCTTGAGAAACCGGTAGGCGGCGTTATACCGGGCCTGGAGCGGTTGCCGCTCAACGCCAGCTCCGAGGACATCATGGGCATCAGCATCCGCAAGGTGGTGCTGCCCGTCGCGGCCGGCCGCAACCTCGCCGTGCTGGCGGAGGCAGCGGTGCGCAACTACGTCCTGCAGCTGCGCGGCATCGACAGTACCCAGGAATTCATCCAGCGCCAGGAAAAGCAGTTGAGCAAGCGCGGTTGAACGCGGCATCATTCGCTCCATGCAACTCATCGTAATCAGCGGCCTGTCCGGCTCGGGTAAAAGCATCGCCCTCAACGTGCTGGAGGACAGCGGCTATTACTGCGTGGACAACCTGCCGGCCAAACTCCTGACCGGGCTGACCCAGTTCCTGGCGCAGGAAGGCTACGAGCGAGTGGCGGTGAGTATTGATGTCCGCAGCGGCGCGACCCTGTCCGAACTCCCGGGTTACCTGAACGAACTGCGCAAGAACGGCGTCGAAGTGCACCTGGGCTTCCTTGACGCCAAGACGGATACCCTGGTCAAACGGTATTCGGAAACCCGCCGCCGGCATCCGCTGGCGGACGACATGCGAACGCTTCCCGAATCGATCGAGCTCGAGCGGGAACTGCTCGCCGAACTGGCCGACTTCGGTCACCACATCGACACCAGCGACCTCAGCCCCAGTACCTTGCGCCTGTGGGTGAAGGAACTGCTGGACCTCGGCGGAACCGGCTTCACTCTGCTGTTCCAGTCGTTCGGCTTCAAGCACGGTGTTCCGCTTGATGCGGACATGGTGTTCGACGTGCGCTGCCTCCCCAACCCGCATTACGACCCCGAGCTGCGTCCGCTTACCGGACGCGATGCGCCGGTCATCACCTTCCTGCAGGCGGATGCCAGCGCGCAAGGCATGCTCGACGACATCCACAACTACGTGGAGAAGTGGCTCCCCTGCTTCGTGCGCGACAACCGCAGCTACCTGACCATCGCAATCGGCTGCACTGGCGGGCGGCATCGCTCGGTGTATTTTGCCGAGCAGCTCGCGACGCATTTCCGCGCCGGGCGCCGCGTGCTGGTACGCCATCGGGAGTTATCCTCTTGAGGGTATTTCTGTTCCTGGCCGGATCTGCGCTGGCGATGACGGCACAAGCATCGGAATGGACCTCCGTGACGACTACGTCCGAAGGCGACACCCACTACTACGACGGCGCAAAGCTGCACGTCGAGGACCAGACCGTAACCTTTTGGCGCAAGGTGGAATTCCGCATGCCCCTGCCTGTGCGTTCCGCCCTGGCGCAACTGGGCCTGTACCGGGAACAGATCGATTGCGCCTCTCGCAGCCTGCGCACGCTGGGCTACCTGTATTACGCCGCCGATGGCGCCATTATCGAGGACGTCTATGCGCCCGGGGCGCCACCTGTCGCCATAGCGGACGGGACGCCCGTGCAGCAGCTGCAAGACCTGCTTTGTCCGCTGGTTCGCACCACGCGCACCGAACCACTGCCGCCTGCCGGATCCGGGGATGGACTCGACGAGCTGCGTCAGGAAGTCGAAGCCCTGCAGGCCCAGATCCGCAAACTGCGCAGGGGCCTGGAAATGCAGGAAACCGCCGGGTCGGCGCGATGACCCCGCGAACCGTTACGCTCGCCTTTACTGGCGCCTCGGGCATGCCTTACGGCGTGCGCCTGCTCGAATGCCTGATCCGTTCCGGGACGCGTGTGTTTCTGCTGTATTCCCAGGTTGCGCAGATCGTCGCGCGCCAGGAAATGGACCTACTGCTGCCGGCGAGAGCCGGCGAGGCCGCTAAATTCTTCGCTTCGCGCTTCGACGCCAAGCCGGAGCAGTTGCAGGCGTTCGGCCGTGAAGAGTGGTTCGCGCCGGTGGCATCCGGCTCCAATCCGGCCGATGCCATGGTGGTGTGCCCCTGCACCATGGGGACGCTGGCCGCCATCGCCGCCGGCCTTTCCAACAATCTCATCGAGCGTGCCGCCGACGTCATGCTCAAGGAATCGCGCAAGCTGATCCTCGTGCCACGCGAAACGCCGCTTTCCGCAATTCATCTCGAGAACATGCTGAAGCTGGCGCGTGCGGGTGCTGTGATCCTGCCGGCGAATCCCGGTTTTTATCATCATCCGGGCAAGGTCGAGGACCTGGTCGATTTCGTCGTCGCCAGAGTGCTCGATCAACTCGGCATTGCCCACGATCTGATGCCCCGCTGGGGCGAACGCGGCGAATCCGGGCGCGAACGGGAATAAGGCTCGTCGCCCATGCGCCTGCAGCTGCCGATTTTTCCGCTGAACACCGTGCTTTATCCTGGCGGCCTGCTGCCCTTGAAAATTTTCGAGCAACGCTACCAGGAGATGACCAAAGCCTGCCTGCGCGATGCCACGCCGTTCGGTGTCTGCCGCATCCGCGAAGGGATCGAGGTCGGCTCACCCGCCGTCCCGGAGCCGATCGGCTGCACCGCGATCATCGCCGAATGGGAAATGCCCCATCTGGGCGTTTTCCTGCTCAAAAGCCGGGGCCAGCAGGCCTTCCGGATCATCGAAAAATCGACGCAACGCGACGGCTTGATCCGAGCCGAAGTCGAGCTGCTGGAGGATGAGGCGGGCAATCCGGCGCCGGAAGCCCTGCGGCTCTGCCGTCAGGTGCTGGAACAGATTGTGAACCGGATCGGCAACGACTACTTCTTCGCGCCCCTCGATTTCAGCAACCCACGCTGGGTAAGCTACCGCCTTGCGGAAGTGCTGCCCTTGGGCATGGCGGACAGGCAAGCCCTGCTGGAAGCTCGAGACGACGGCGAGCGCCTGGCGCGACTGCAGGCCTTCCTCAAGCGGGTGGAATAGGCAACGTCGGTCCGGCGCCCTGACCATTGCGCAGGCGGCGCAGGATTTCGCGCACGGGCGCCGGCACTGCGGCGCCCATCGCATCCTCCAGCGTCAACCAGATGTGCCCCGGCTGTTGTACCCGACCTTCCATCTGTTCGACGCGCAGCAGGGCAGGCTTGATGGTCAGTGCGAAATGCGTGAAGCCGTGACGCACGTCGGGCAGCGCGCCGTCGGTGCTTACCACTGCGCCAAAGCGTTGCTGCGATACGCGCCCCGCTTCTTCGATTTCGCCCACCTCGGGAAAGCTCCACAACCCGCCCCAGATTCCCGGCGCCGGCCGCTTCTCCAGCAGCACCTCGCGACCACGCCGCAGAATCAGCATCACGGTGGCTTTTTCCGGAAGGGCTTTGCGCGGCCGCGGCGTCGGCAGCGCCAACGTGCGATTCTCGCGCGCGGCCACGCAATCTTCACGCAGGGGACAAGCGCCGCAGGCCGGCCGTCTTCGCGTGCAAACCGTTGCGCCCAGGTCCATGAGGCCCTGCGTATAGGCCTCAATCTCTGTCTCCGGCAGCAGGACTCCCGCCTGCGCCCAGAGCTGATTCTCGACTTTGCGTTCGCCGGGAAAACCCTCAATGCCAAAACAGCGGGCCAGGACGCGTTTGACATTGCCGTCGAGAATCGCATGGGGCGCGCCGAACGCGAACACGGCAATCGCGCCGGCGGTGGAACGGCCGATGCCCGGCAGGGCAACAATGTCCTCGAACGTGCGGGGGAACTCCCCGGCATGGCGCTCGACCATCAGCTGCGCCGCGCGATGCAGATTGCGGGCGCGGGCGTAGTAGCCCAGACCGCTCCAGAGCGCGAGCACCTCGTCCTCTTGCGCGGCGGCAAGGGCGGCGATGCCGGGAAAGCGGTCGACGAACCGCAGGAAATAGGGAATGACCGCCGAGACCTGGGTTTGCTGCAGCATGATCTCGGACAGCCAGATGCGATAAGCGTCGCGCACCTGCCAGGGTAAGTCGTGGCGCCCGGCACGGCGCTGCCAGGCGGTCACGCGAGCGGCGAAGGCCTCCGGCGGCAACGCCGGCATCAGAACAGCTTCTTCAGCTTTTCCTTCAGCTTGTCTTCCGGCTTCTGCTGCGGCTCGGCTGTCGCGCCCTCGGCGGGCGCCCCCTCCTTGCCGGGCTCGACCGGTGCGCCTTCTTCCTTCGAGCCGCCGAGAAATTTCGACTTGAGCTTGTCTTCGACCTTGCTCTTCAGCGCGTCTTTTTTCTCTTCCAGCTGCTGCTTGGCCGATTCCGAGAACGCGCTGCCGAACTCGATTTTGTACTTCAGGGCCGTAAAGGGTCCCGACGCCCGCACGGGCAGCGTCAGCCCGGCGATGTCGGCGATGTCCTTGCCGCCCTGGCCGCCGCTGTTGGCCACCACTGCTGCCTTGGCCAGGTAGTTCAGGCTGCCATCCGGAATGTTGATGTCGCCCTCGCCGGCAAGGCGCAGGAATGGCGATTTCATCGACAGGTCGCCGTTGTGGGCAATGCCGTTCTTGATGTCGAAGCTCGCGGTGAGCTCGGAAAAGTCTGTTTTCTCGCCGGAAGCCGCACCCTGTTCCGACTCGCGCTTGCCGCCGGTGAACATCGACTTGGCACTGCGCAGGGATTGCGCAAGGTTGATACCTTTCAGTGCGCCGTCCTTGAGCTCCAGGCTGGCCTTGCCGTTGAGGGCCTTTTTCATCGCCGAAACCAGGTTGCCGGTCATCGTCACATCCAGTGCGATGTTGCCGCGGCCTTCGAGGATGTCCTGCCCCGCGGCGTCGCGCAACAGGGGCCCGATCTGGATTCCGGTGAAGTTCTGCTTCACCGCGATCTGGTTGGTGTTGGCGTTCACGGTTGCAGTGCCCTTGACCGTGCCCTGGTACAGGTTCGCCGAGAGCGGATTCACATCCAGCTTGCCATCCTTCACTTTCACGTCGACGCGCACGTTCTGGGCCTTGACGTTCGAGGCGACCAGATCGCCGATGCGTACACTGCCGGCCACATCGAGTCCCTTGATGGGCGAAAAGTCGATCGGTTGCTCAGGCCCGGCCGCCGGTGCGGGCTTGGCCGGTTCGTTTTTCTTCGGCGGGAGGTAGCGGTCGACGTTGAGCTTGTCGATGGCGATGTCGAACGTACTGCGCAGGGGCGCGAAACTTGACGCCGCGAATCTGGCCTTGATGTTGCTCTCGTCGAGCTTCAGGGCCAGGTCCGCGCTGGCCATTTTCTTCTTCAAGTCCGCCATTGCCGTCAAGGTCAGCGGTACCTTCAGCTTTTTCATGGGCAGCGATGGCGAGGCGACGTCGAACTCGCCTGCCAGCTTCGGAATCTGGAACACCTGGGTTTCCAGGTTCGCGGTCACCGGTGTGGCCAGGGCGCCCTTCACGGAGTTGTCGCCCTGCTTCGCATCGACGTTCAGCGCGAGCTGGCCGATGCGTACGGCCTTGCCGCTGCCTTCCACTCCCGACAGTTTGAGTGTGATGTCCGCATTGAGCTGCGGCCCCTGCGCTTTCACCGTCAGGACCACGTCGCTGCCGCCGGCCTTCTGCGGCGTGATGCTGATCTTTGGCGCATCGAGCTTCACATCGAAGCTGTCGGCATCACGCTTGCCTTTGACACTGAGGGCAACACCATCGACCAGCACGTTCTGCTTATCGAGGTCCACATTCAACTGTGGCACCCGCAGTTTGCCTTCGGAAAGCGCAATGCCCGCGATGACGCCGCCGATGCTGGCAGTGAAGTCCTTGACCGAAAGCGCGCTGCCGGCCATCTCGATGGTCGGGGACCCCGCCTTGAGCTTGAAGCTGTCCTTGCCCATGTTGCCGCCCGCGTCGAGCTTGAGCCCGGTGATCCGGATTTGCTTTTCCGCGGTACGCGCTTCGATGTCTGCCTGGAGTTCCGATGCGAGGCCGGTGATGGTGGCGGCATCGCCTCCCAGTTTCACGCTCAACCCCGCCAGGATGAACACCTGCTTCTCGGTATCGGCCGTCAGCGTGCCGGTCGCCTGCAGTTTTGCATCCACTTTCGGCTGGTTCGCCCGGATGTTCGCAGCCAGGTCGAATTTCGTCGGCACGCCCGGCGCGACGCGTCCGGTCTTCAGGTTGAAATCCGAGATCGCATACTGCGCGCCGCTGGCCTCGTCTTTCCAGCTCACCGACGCCTTGCTGATGCGGACACCGTCCACTTCCAGCTTGATCGCCGACGTGCCGGGCTGCGGTTCGACCGGCTTGGCAGGCGTGTCGGGCTTTTCGCCGCCCCCCAGCAGATCGTCGAAATTGGTCTTGCCGTCCTTGTACTTGACCAGGCTGGCGCGCAACCCGTCGAGCTGGACCTTATCCACCACAACCTGTTTGGAGAGCAACGGGATCAGTTCGAGGGAAACCCGCATGTCGTCCAGGCCGGCGAACTCCTTGTCGCTGCGGAATTCCGACAGCCGGGTCTTGCCCAGGTGCACCCCGATCTTCGGGAACAGCATCAGGCGGATGTCACCCTCGATGGTGAGCGTTCGCTGGGTCTTTTCCTTGACCAGTTCCGCCACCTGGGACTTGTACTGGTTGGGGTCGAACGTTGCGACAATGAAGGCCAGCGCCCCCGCGAACAGCAGAACAAAGGCACCGACGGCGATCAGGACCCATTTCAGGATATTCATAGGCAGCGGCTCATGAGACCACGTTGATATGGAGCGGGTGAAGGGGATCGAACCCTCGTCTAAAGCTTGGGAAGCTTTCGTTCTGCCATTGAACTACACCCGCGCAGGGCCAATTCTACGTCAGGTGGGCACCATTGAGAGCGGGTGAAGGGTTTGGGCCGCATGTTAGGATTCAGCCTACGGACATCCATAAACATTCCGAAGTGATCGAAGTCTCAATAAACGGACAGGCCCGCTCCTTTGCGGCGCCGCTAAAGGTTTCCCGCTTGCTCGACCAGCTCGAACTTGCGGGCAAGCGCATTGCCCTGGAGCGCAATGGCGAAATCGTCCCGCGCAGCAAGTTCGACGCAGTGGAACTCGAGGATGGCGATGCCCTCGAAATCGTTGTTGCCGTTGGGGGGGGGTAAGAGCCGCGAATTGTTATCGGTGAACGGTGAACAGCGATAGTTCCAAGCTGTCGCACGACTGTTCACCGTTCACCGTTCACCGTTCACCGTTCACCGTTCACCGTTCACCGTTCACCGTTCACCGTTCACCGTTTACTGTTCACTGTTCACCGTTCACCGTTCACCGTTCACTGTTCACTGTTCACGAATCCATGGACCAACTCGTCATAGCTGGCAAGGCTTATTCCTCGCGCCTCCTGGTCGGCACCGGCAAATACCGGGACTTCGCGCAAACCCGTGAAGCGGTCGACGCCAGCGGCGCGCAGATCGTGACGGTGGCGATACGCCGGACCAACATCGGGCAGAACGCGAGCGAACCGAGTCTTCTGGACGCGCTTCCTCCGAGCCAATTCACGATCCTGCCGAACACCGCCGGCTGCTACACCGCGCAGGACGCCGTGCGTACGCTGCGCCTCGCCCGCGAGCTGCTTGACGGCCACGATCTGGTAAAGCTGGAAGTTCTGGGCGATCCCCACACCCTGTACCCGAACATCCTGGAAACGCTGTCTGCGGCGCAGACCCTGGTGAAGGAGGGCTTCAAGGTGATGGTGTACACATCGGATGATCCGATCATCGCCCGCCAGCTGGAAGAGATCGGATGCGTCGCCATCATGCCGCTGGCCTCCCTGATCGGATCGGGAATGGGCATCCTCAATCCCTGGAACCTGCAGATCATCATTGCCGAAACCAAGGTACCGGTCCTCGTCGATGCAGGGGTCGGCACGGCCTCCGATGCCGCCATTGCCATGGAACTGGGCTGTGAGGGCGTATTGATGAATACCGCGATCGCCGCGGCCAAGGATCCGGTCCTGATGGCGTCGGCCATGAACAAAGCCGTCCAGGCGGGGCGTGAAGCCTATCTCGCAGGCCGCATGCCCAAAAAGCTCTACAGCGCGTCGCCCTCTTCCCCTGCCGGCGGCACGATTACGCCGTCGAATCAGGGCAAAGCGGCATAGTCGGCGCTATCATTCGCGCCCGGTGAATCCTTCAGAACGACATATCCGCAGTTACGTGCTGCGTCAGGGACGCGTGTCGACCGCCCAGCGCCGCGCGCTCGACACACTGCTGCCGGTGTTCGGCATTCCTTTCGCCGCCGCCCGCCAGAATTTCGATTCGATCTTCGGCCGATCCGCGCCGCACATCCTTGAAATTGGATTCGGCATGGGCGAGACCACGGCGCAGATTGCCGCCGCACAGCCACAGAACGACTACCTGGCCATTGAAGTGCATACCCCGGGGGTCGGCGGGCTGCTGCGCCTGCTCGAAGCACAGAAGCTGCGCAATGTCCGCATCATTCAGCACGATGCGATGGAAGTGGTGGAGCACATGATCGCGCCGGACAGCCTCGCCGGCCTGCACATTTTCTTCCCGGATCCGTGGCCGAAGAAACGCCATCACAAGCGCCGGCTGATCCAGGCGCCTTTCGTCAGTGCGTTGTCGGGTCATCTGCGGCCTGGTGGTTACTTTCACGTCGCCACCGACTGGGAAGAATACGCACTCCAGATCCTGGACGTGCTGTCGGCGGAACCCCTGCTGGAGAACACCGCGGCGGGTTTCGCGCCGCGGCCCGGGCACCGGCCGCTTACCAAGTTCGAAAGCCGCGGCCTTAAGCTGGGCCACGGCGTCTGGGACGTCCTGTTCCGCCGAAAGTAGTACCTAGACCAGGAAGACCTGCAGCAGGTCGTTGAGAAAGCGTTGCCCCTTGAGTGTCGGACGCAGGCGCAGGTGGTCGCGCTCGATCAGGCCTTTGCTTTCTGCTTCCTTCAATTCACGCACAATGCGGTGCAGGGGAAGGCTGGTGCGTTCCTCGAAAGTCCGCAATTCGATTCCATCCACCAGCCGCAGGGCGTTCATCATGAACTCGAAGGGCAGTTCGTTCACTCCGACCTGATTTTCCTGCTGGATCGCGGTGCCGGCGTTCGTTTTTTCCATGTACTCGCGCGGTTGCTTCCAGCGCATCTGCCGTAGCACGCGGTCGGGAAAGGAGATCTTGCTGTGCGCCCCGGCGCCGATGCCGAGATAGTCGCCGAACTCCCAGTAATTGAGGTTGTGCCGCGCCTGCCGCTCCGGAAGCGCAAATGCGGACGTCTCGTAGTGCACATAGCCGGCCTGCGCGAGGCGCTGCTCGATCGCCTCCTGCATGTCGGCCGAGGCTTCGTCGTCCGGCAGTTTCGGCGGATGCCGGTGGAAAAAGGTATTGGGTTCGATGGTCAGGTGATACGCGGAGAGGTGTGTTGGCGAGAAAGCCAGTCCGGCCTCGATGTCAGCCAGCGCCTGCCCGATGGTCTGGCCGGGCAGGCCATACATCAGGTCCAGGTTGAAATTATCGAACGTGTTGCGTGCGATCTCGAGCGCGGCACGCGCCTGCGCATCGTCATGGATGCGGCCCAACGCCTTGAGGTGCGACGGATCGAAGCTCTGGATGCCAACCGAAAGCCGGTTCACGCCGGCGGCGCGAAAGCCGGTGAATTTCTTCGCTTCAAAAGTCCCCGGATTGGCTTCCAGCGTGATCTCCGCATCGGGCATCAGGGTCAATCGCGCACGGATCGCGGACAGCAGTTCATCGACCGCCTGCGCGGACAGCAGGGAAGGCGTGCCGCCGCCAAAAAAAATCGTGCGCAGCGGTCGTCCCCAGATCAGCGGTAACGCCGCATCCAGGTCCGCAACCAGCGCGCGGACATACTGCGCTTCAAGTTTCTGATCCAGGCTCTTCTCCCTCACAGCCTCGACGGGGAGAGGGCCGGGGTGAGGGGGGCCCTTCAGTTCATGCGAATTGAAGTCGCAATACGGGCACTTGCGCACACACCAGGGAATGTGGATATACAACGCGAGCGGCGGCAGCACGGAGAGCGCCACTGTCGTCGCGGGACTGGAGAGTTTCTGGATCTGCATTGGCAGGAAGTCTTGAGATCGCTATGCGTTCACTATAACCTTTCGCCGGCCGCATCCGCATGCGCCGGTTCCCGCGACAACCGGTTCCAGACAGGATCCATCATCAATGCCATTACCGGTACCTCCCTCTACGCAATCCGACCCGATCGGGGTCTTCGATTCCGGCGTCGGTGGGCTGACCATCCTGCGCGAGATCCGGGCGGCGCTGCCTTGCGAGGATCTCGTTTACGTCGCCGATGCGGGCCACCTTCCCTATGGCGACAAACCCCTGGATTTCGTGCGTGGGCGCGCCCTTGCCATCACCGAGTTCCTGGTCGGCCTCGGCGCCAAAGCAATCGTGGTCGCCTGCAATACGGCCACTGCCGCGGCCATCGATTCCCTGCGCGAACGATATGCCATACCCTTCATCGGCGTCGAACCGGCGGTAAAGCCGGCGGCAGCGGCAAGCCGGAGCGGCGCCATCGGCGTTCTGGCTACGAACACCACCCTGAAAAGTGCACGTTACGTGGCCCTGGTGGAACGTTTCGCCCAGGGGACGCGGGTTCTGGAGCAGCCCTGCGCGGGGCTGGCCGATCACATAGAACGCGGCGGGCTCGATGATGCGGCGACCGAAGAACTGGTGCGGGGCTTCGTCGCCCCGCTTCTGGCGGCGGGTGCCGATACCATCGTGCTCGGTTGCACCCACTACCCGCTGATCGCCCACATCGTACGCAAGGTCGCCGGACCACAGATCGATGTGGTCGAAAACGGCACCGCCGCGGCCCGCGAACTCGCCAGGCAGCTGACGGCACATGGATGCCAGCGCATTGAGGGCATCGGGGCCCAGACGTTCTGGGCCAGCGGACGGATCGGAGAGATGGAGCAGGTCCTTCCGCG
>JBKJUC010000135.1:0-15716 GCA_046590325.1 Burkholderiales bacterium
GCAGGATACGGGCAGCGCGATCAAGGGCGCCGTGCGCGCGGATTTCTTCTGGGGGTTCGGCGACGAAGCCGGCGCGCTGGCCGGACGCATGCGCCAAAGCGGCCGCCTGTGGCTGCTCTATCCCAAGGGCTTTTCACCCCGCCTGCCTTGATTAATTCTGGAACCACGGAGGGCACGGATACCCTCCGTGGTGAAAGTCGTTCTTAGTCCTTTTCCGGATCGTAATTGACGCGTACGAGGATACGGCTGCGCACCTTGCGGCCGTCCCGCTGGGCCGGAATGAAAGCCGCGCGGGACAATGCCTGTTGCGCGGAATCGTCGAACAGTCCTTCCGGCACTGCATCGACGATGGCGGTTTCGGTCACTCTCCCGGCCTCGTCTACCAACACCAGCAGGGTCACGGTACCCGCAATCTTCTGCGCGAACGCCGATTCAGGATAGTCGGGATTGAGTGCGCCCCGGAGCTGGGGAAAGATGTCCAGGTCCTTCCCCGCGTAGTGGATCAGGTCAGGAACTTCCGGCAATGCCGGTATCGCGAGGCTTGCATTTTCTGTCGGAGACGATGGCACGGGATCCGGCTTTTCGGCAAGGCCGGGGAGCACCTCCCGGGGAAGGGATACGGCATTGTCCGTTGCGACCGGCAGCGGGATTGGAACGCGTTCCCGTCGGGCGGGATTCGGAGCAGTTTCGGCGGGCACGAGCCGGGCGTGGATCGGGCTCGATTGGCGGGCCACGGGAATTCCGGGCCGCAGGCCCAGGCTATGGATCAGGAGAATATGCAACGCGGCCGAGAACACGACCGCAACCATCAGGCGGCCTTCGGCCACCGGGTATCGCGCGAAATCCTGGCTGATTCTGCGCATCGCCACCCCCCCCACCGCAACGAGCTTCCCGAACGTCTATTCTAGGGAACTCGGGTGCGGATTGGGACGCGCAAGCCGCCAGTCCTGGACTGGCGGCCGCTTTGGCCTATCCGGATTGGCTTATTTGTCGGCGTGCGCCTTTGCCAGCAGGGATTCGATCTGCTCGAGGGGGATGGCACCCGGCACGCGTTTACCGTCTGTGAAGAACAGCGTGGGCGTTCCGCCGATGCGCTTTGACTGGCCGAATTCCACAATCTTGTCCACCGGGTTGTCGCAGTTGCCTGCAGCCTTGGGTGCGATCTTTCTCAGCATATAGTCATCCCAGGCCTTTACACGATCCGGCGAACACCAGATTGAGCGCGATACTTCCGGCGCTTTCGGGTGGAGCTGCACAAGCGGATAGAGGAACGTGTAGATGGTGACATTGTCCAGTTGCGTCAGGCTCTGCTCCAGACGCTTGCAGTAAGGACAATCAGGATCGGAGAACACGGCGATCTTGCGGCTGCCATCGCCCTTGACCTTCTTGAATGCCAGGTCGAACGGCAGTTGTTCGAACGGGAATGCAAGCTTCTTGAGCTTGGCGGCTTCCAGTTCCTGCTGCCGCACGACAGTCAGATTGGTCATGTCCTTTGTTTCGATCAATTCGCCATTGAGGATATATTTGAAATCCGCATCGGAATAAAAGACCTGGCCGTCGATCACGATCTCGTAGAGACCGAGATGTGACGTCTTGGTGATGCTATCAACGGTCGCCTTGGGTATCTTCTTGGCAATCTCCGCACGGATCGTCGATTCATCGGCGCAGGCAGCACCGGCAAGCAGGAGCAGCATGGCCAACGGAAAGGTTATGAGGCTTGTTAACTTCATGATTGGGTCGTGGTTATCCGGGTTGTTAAGTGGGTAGTGCTTCGACCGCCTAGCCCAGCGCATGTTTCACCAGGAAGCGTTTCAGCGGCGTAAATTTGTCGGTCATTTTCAGGCCGGCGTTCCGCAGCGTGGATACACCCGGGATGCGGCTGCCGAACAATGCCTGCAAACCGTCGGTGACGGTCTCCATCGCGAGAACCTCCTCCTTGCGGCTGCGTTCGTAGCGCCTGAGCAGGAAAGTCGAACCGCAGTCGTTTTCCATTCCCCTGGCAAGGAGCACGCGCGCCAGCGCATCCGCATCCCCGAAGCCGAGATTCAGTCCCTGCCCGGCGAGCGGGTGCACATTATGGGCGGCGTCCCCGACCAGGGCAAGGCGCGGGGCGACGAGTCTTGCCGCACGCATGCGCCGCAATGGAAAACCCCTCGCCGCGCTAGTGGCGTGCAGTTCTCCGAGTACATTTGCCGAAGCAAACTGGACCGCTGCGGCAAGCTCTTCCTGGTTCATTGCCAGAAGCTCGCGGGCGTATGCGTCCGCCGTGGACCAGACCATCGAAACCTGATTGCCGGGCAGTGGCAGCAACGCCAGCACGCCGTCGCCGCGAAACCACTGGCGCGCGGCATTGCCATGCGCGACCTGCGTCCGAAAAATGGCGACCACACCCTGCTGGCCGTACTCGTGAATCGGCGCTTCCAACCCGGCAGCAGCGCGAGTTTTCGAGTCCGCGCCATCGGCGGCCACCACCAGGGAGGCTTCGACACGCCCGCCGTGGGACAAAGTCAGTTCCACGGATGCATCACGCCATTGCACCTGCTCGCAACCGGCACCCGCGAACACAACGGGGTTTTCCCTGCCGGCCAGTGCCGCCGCGACTGCCTGCCGCAGATTGCTCTCTTCGACGATCGCAGCCAACTGCGGCACTCCACTACGATACGCACTGAATACGAGGCTGGATGCGCCGTCGTCGCCAAACACCAGCATTTCGTGAACCGGCGTGATGCGATCGGCGATCAGCCTTTGCCAGACGCCATGGTTCTCCAGAAATTGCCGGCTATGCGGGCTCACCGCATAGACGCGCTGGTCGTAACCGGACGCTGGTGGCGGCGTTGCGGTTTTCGGCTCGATGACGGCCATGCGCAGTCCGCTGCCGGTCAGCGCGCAGGCCAGGCTACCGCCGACCAGACCGCCTCCGACAATGGCGATATCGACTTTCATTTGCTCAGTCTACACGTCTGTCAAAGGGTTGATTCGTACCGGATATTGCCTTGACAACCCGGGGGGCGGTCAGTAACCTTGCGCTCCCTGTCGGGGGGTGCGGGGCGGCTGGAAGCAATACCGCGGACCGCCTGGATTCGGAGTCCTGGCTTCCGAGTCCTGACGTTACGAGAAAAACGCGTGCCTGTCGCCGTTCCCGTCGCAGAACAAACATCCAGATTCGGTGATATAGCTCAGTTGGTTAGAGCACAGCACTCATAATGCTGGGGTCGGTGGTTCAAGTCCACCTATCACCACCAGACAAACGCTTGTTTTACTTCTGTTAAAACATTGCCCGTTGGCGGGCCGGGTGAATCGGATCACGCTGGCCCTGCACCTGGCCGATCAAGAGGAACGATGCGTAAACTTCTGGTCAACTGCCTGATTGCCCTGTACGCCGTTTGCTGTGCGATGCCCGCGACCGCGGAACGCAACTTCCCGGAAAACGCCAGGCGCGGCGAGATGAAGGCGTTCCAGTATCCGTACATGAAAATCAGCGACAAGGTCAGCCAAAAGACATTCCACATGTCGGCTGGCAGCCGCATCTTCAATGAACAGAATTTCATCGTCATGCCGGCCTCCCTGCAAAAGCAGACCGCGCAGATCATTTTCACCACCGCCATCGGCGGCGAACTTTCGCAGGTATGGCTGCTGACCGCGGATGAAGCGAAGAAGTATCCTCTCAAAAGTATCCCGCCCCCGGCCGGCAACTCGCACAAGTAGCAGCGCATGAAACTGTATATCCGCACGTTCGGCTGCCAGATGAACGAGTACGACTCGGACAAAATGGCGGACGTGCTCGCCGCCTCCGACCTGGACGTGGCCGGAATCGAGAAGACCGACGATCCGGCCCAGGCCGACATCATTCTCTTCAACACCTGCTCGGTGCGCGAACGCGCCCAGGAAAGGGTGTTCCACGACCTTGGCCGCATCAGGCCGCTCAAGCAGGCGAAGCCCGGCGTCATCGTCGGCGTTGGCGGCTGTGTCGCCAGCCAGGAGGGTGCCGCGATTCTCGAACGGGCGCCTTACGTGGACCTGGTATTCGGCCCGCAGACGCTGCATCGCCTGCCACAGATGATCCGCGAACGGCGACGCAGCGGCAAACCGCAGGTCGACATCTCCTTCCCGGAGATCGAGAAGTTCGACAATCTGCCGCCCGCCAGCGTCGAAGCCTGTACCGCTTTCGTTTCGATCATGGAAGGCTGCAGCAAATACTGCAGCTTCTGCGTGGTGCCTTACACGCGCGGCGAAGAAGTTTCGCGTCCGTTCGATGACGTCCTCACCGAAGTGGCCGGACTCGCGGACCAGGGCGTGAGGGAAGTCAC
Organism: Burkholderiales bacterium; assembly: GCA_046590325.1. Classification (GTDB taxonomy): domain Bacteria; phylum Pseudomonadota; class Gammaproteobacteria; order Burkholderiales; family JACQAP01; genus JACQAP01. Next base: position 4,308 of record JBKJUC010000135.1, read on the forward strand.
GCTGCTCGGGCAGAACGTGAATGCCTATCGCGGCGCCATGAGCGACGGCGAGATCGCCGACTTCGCGCTCCTGCTCGAGTATCTCGCCGAGATTCCGGGCATCGAACGTTTACGTTACACGACATCGCATCCCAGGGAGTTTACGCCGCGGCTGATCGAGGCATATCGCCGATTGCCGCAACTGGTGGACCACGTTCACCTGCCGGTGCAGTCGGGATCGGACCGCATCCTCGGCGCGATGAAACGCGGATACACCTCCCTGGAATACAAATCCATCATCCGCCGCCTGCGTACCGCGCGTCCGCGGGTTTCCATCGCGTCGGATTTCATCGTCGGATTTCCTGGAGAAACCGAGGTGGATTTCGCGCAGACCCTGAAGCTGGTGGACGAGATCGGATTCGATGCAAGCTACAGCTTCATATACAGCGCCCGCCCCGGAACCCCGGCGGCAGGACTCGACGACCCGGTACCACAGGAAGTGAAGCAGGAGCGCCTGGCGCGGCTAAAGCAAAAGCTCGATGCGCTCGAGCAGCGCATCAGCCGCAACATGGTCGGCTCCATCCAGCAGATCCTCGTCGAAGGCCCCTCGAAGAAGAATCCCAGCGAGCTGGCCGGGCGCACCAGCAACAACCGCACGGTGAACTTTCCAGGATCGGCGCGACTCGCGGGGCACATCGTCGACATGCGCATTATCGAGGCGTTGACGCATACGCTCCGCGGCGAAATCGTGACACGCGAAAAGGCCGCTTGAAGCCCGTCGAGTTTTCCCTCACCCCGGTCGACAACGAGCGCCTGGCCAACCTCAGCGGCGCGCTCGACGAGAACCTCAAGCAGATCGAAGCCGCGCTCGACGTCACGATCGCCCGGCGCGGAGAGCATTTCTCAGTGTCCGGGGAAGAGTCGAAGGCGCGGCTCGCCGCCGATGCCCTCAGGCATTTCTACGGCCTCGCCGGCCGCAGCCTGGGCCTGGAGGAAATCCAGCTCGGGCTGATCGAGCTTTCCGGGGAACCACCGCCGGTCGACGATGCCTTGGTCCTGCACACCCGCCGCCGCGACCTGCACGGCCGCACACCGCGCCAGGTGCAATACATCCGCCAAATCAAGGAACACGACATCACGTTCGGCATCGGCCCTGCCGGCACTGGTAAAACCTACCTTGGCGTTGCCTGCGCCGTCGATGCCTTCGAGCGCGACCTGGTCAAGCGCATCGTGCTGGTACGGCCCGCAGTGGAGGCTGGCGAACGCCTTGGCTTCCTGCCAGGCGACCTTGCGCAGAAAGTCGATCCCTATCTGCGTCCGCTATACGACGCGCTCTACGACCTGATGGGCTTCGAGAAGGTCGCCAAGCTTTTCGAGCGCGGCGCCATGGAGATCGCCCCGCTCGCCTACATGCGAGGCCGCACGCTGAACCATTCGTTCATCATCCTCGACGAGGCGCAGAACACCACGCCGGAGCAGATGAAGATGTTCCTGACCCGAATGGGATTCGGCAGCAAGGCTGTGGTCACCGGCGACGTGACGCAGATCGACCTGCCCAAAGGCCACAAAAGCGGCCTGATCGAGGCGAACCACATTCTCAGCGAAGTCCGCGGGATCGCCTTTACGCGTTTCCTCGCGGAAGACGTCGTGCGGCACCCGCTGGTACAAAGAATCGTGCAGGCTTATGAAGAGCATCAGTCGCGCCAGAAAGACTGATCCGGTCCGGGAACGCAGCGGCAAGCCCGTTTTAACGCTGGCCGTGCAATACGCCCTGCCCGATGACGATTTGCCGACGCGTGCGCGCTTGCGAAAATGGGCGATGGCAGCCCTGCGAACGGATGCGGACGTCACGGTGCGGCTGGTCGACGCCGTTGAAGGCCGTTGCCTTAATCGCGATTACCGCGGTCGGGACAGGACGACGAACGTGCTCACCTTCATCTATCGCGATACGCCACCGTTATCCGGCGACATCGTGCTCTGCGCCCCCGTGGTCGCCAAAGAGGCATTGGAGCAACACAAGGATCCAGCTGCCCACTACGCCCATTTACTGGTTCACGGAATGCTTCATCTGCAAGGCTTCGATCACGAAAACGACAACGATGCGGGCGTCATGGAAGCTCTGGAAACGGAAATTGTAACGAAGCTGGGGTATCCTGACCCCTACAAGAGCCAGTGAACGGTAAACTGTCGATGGTTAACGACAAACAGCAAACAGTGAACGGTGAACGGCGAACGGTGAACGGAAAAATCCGAGCGTCGTCGTAATTTACGGATTACTGTTCACTGTTAACCGTTCGCCCTTCTCCTTTACCACCTCTTAATTCATGGAAGACGAACCGCACAAACCATCACTGCTCGAACGGCTGGGCGCATTGCTGATGCGCGAGCCGGAAGACCGCGAGCAACTCATTGAGCTGTTGCAGCGCTCTTACGAGCGCAACCTCCTCGACGCCGACGCCCTCGGCATGATCGAAGGCGTGATGCAGGTTTCGGAGATGCAGGCCCGGGACATCATGATTCCGCGCGCGCAGATGGACGTCATAGACATCGGCGATCCGCCAGAGAAATTCATTCCCTGGGTGATCGAAACCAGCCATTCGCGCTTCCCCGTGATCGGGGAGAACAAGGACGACGTGATCGGAATCCTGCTCGCCAAGGATTTGTTGCGCTACTACGCGGGCGAGGAATTCAACGTCCGCGACATGCTGCGGCCCGCGGTGTTCATACCGGAATCGAAGCGTCTCAACGTACTGCTGAAAGATTTTCGCAGCAACCGCAATCACATCGCCATCGTCGTGGACGAGTATGGCGGCGTCGCCGGGCTGGTGACCATCGAAGACGTGCTCGAACAGATCGTCGGCGAAATCGAGGATGAGTTCGATTTCGACGAGACCGAAGCCAACATCATCCTCGACCGCAACGGCCAGTTCCGCGTCAAGGCACAAACCGAGATCGAGGATTTCAACCGCACCTTCGGCACCGATTTCAGCGACGAGGACTTCGACACCGTGGGTGGCCTGGTGCTGTCGCATCTTGGCCGCCTGCCCAAGCGCAACGAACAGTTCCGCATGGGCGACCTGAATTTCAAGGTGTTGCGCGCCGACAGCCGCCGGCTGCATTCGGTACTGGTGGAAAGAATCCGCGCGGAGACCCCCGCCTGATCCGCCGCGGCGCCGTTCGCCTTTTCCTGCTGCCATTGGCACTGGGCGCGGCCTCGGTCCTGGGCTACGCACCGTTCCACCTGTTCCCGGTCCCGGTTCTGACGCTGGCGGGATTGCTGCTGCTGTTGCAGCATTGCGCCACATCCGGACACGCCCCATCCGATCACGCCACGTCCTATCGAGCCACGCCCCATCAAGCCACGTCCCATCAAGCCACGGTCCGCGCCGCCGTAACCGGCTTTTCTTTCGGCCTCGGCCTGTTCCTCGCTGGCGTCAGCTGGGTCTACGTCAGCCTTCACGATTATGGCGGCATGGCAATGCCGGTGGCCGCTGTGTTCACCCTGCTTTTCTGCATTTACCTCGCGTGTTTTCCGGCGGCCGTCGCCGCGCTGGTGGCGCGACTGCGGGTGTCGACGCCGGTCGCGAATCTACTGCTGTTCCCCGCATTGTGGGCGCTCTCGGAGTGGACGCGCGGTTGGCTGTTAAGCGGCTTTCCCTGGCTGGCGCTGGGTTATTCGCAGGCACCTCACAGCCCCCTTTCAGGCTATGCGCCCGTATTGGGCGTATTCGGTCTTTCCCTGGCCACTGCCATGCTCGCCGGGGCGCTCGCCTGGATGGCGCGCGGCGCCTTCCAATACACCGCATCGCCCGCACGACTGCCGTTGCTCGGAGGCGGCGCCATCGCTGCCGCGCTGTTGCTGCTTGGATTCACATTCTCCCAGGTGAACTGGACCGAACCGGTCGGCACACCGGTGAGTGTCGCCCTGTTGCAGGGAAACATTCCGCAGGAAATGAAGTGGCGACCGGAACGGGCAATGGCGACACTCGATACCTACATGCAGATGGCCAGGTCGACGCAGGCCACGCTAATCGTGCTTCCGGAAACAGCGCTGCCGATGCTTAACGTCGATGTGCCGTCACACTACATCGAGGCGCTTTCGACGCATGCGCGCACGCGCAACGGCGACATGCTCGTCGGCGTACCCGAACTCGCCGCATCCGGCCGTTACTACAACAGCGTGATGAGTTACGGTTCCGCACCGACGCAGGTCTACCGCAAGCATCACCTGGTTCCATTCGGCGATTATTTTCCCCTGCGGCCGGTGCTGGGCTGGGTGATGAAACTCCTGCACATTCCGATGTCCGATTTTTCCCAGGGCGAGGCGGTCCAGAAACCGATCCTTGTGGCCGGCCTGAAGGTCGCGGTCAATATCTGCTACGAGGACGCCTTCGGGGAGGAGGTCATCCGGCAACTGCCCGAGGCCACCGTGCTCGCCAATTTCACCAACGATGCCTGGTGGGGGGATTCCATCGCCTCGACGCAGCATCTTCAGATCGCGCAAATGCGCGCGCTCGAAGCCGGCAGGGCAATGCTGCGCGCGACCAATACCGGTGTAACGGCGATCATCGACCCCAAAGGCCGGATCGCCGCTTCCGCTCCCGAGTTTACGACGACGGTGGTGAGCGGCGAAGTGCTCGGCTACCAGGGCGCCACGCCATATGTCAGATGGGGCAACTACGGTTTCATCGTACTGTCGGTGCTGATGATCCTGCTGGCAGCGATTGTGCGGAAGGTCCAGTCACGCCGCTGACGATTTACTGCATGTAGGCGAAGCCCTGACTTTGCAGGTCGACGATCTCCGCGTCCGCCATGGGCACCATGGTGACGAAGCCGTGGATGTCCTGCGGGTCGAAGCCGCGGCGTTTTGCCGCCGCCCGGCACATGCGTATATCGACGATCCCGCCGACTGTCAGGCTCTGAGCCTTCGCCATCAGCCCTTTGTATTTGTCGTAGTTGCGGATCGCGAAGAACGGAATCTCGTCGCCGTGCAGCACGATGACGATCCTGCTGTCGAAGGGATCGGCCTCGTTGAGGATGGAAAGATAGCTGGCGCGATCCAGCAGATTGCGCAACTGCGCGACGGTGCTGACCGCGACGTCGTAAACCACTTTCTGCTTGCTGTAGGTCTTTTCCAGGAGTTTCGCCTGGCCCCACGGCGCCATTTCGCCCGCCGCCGCGGCCAGCGGCAGCCACAAACAACACAACATAGCCAGCCATCGGAGCATCATTCTTCCTCTCATGCGACTCGTCCGGGAATTCGGATTTGAGTACAATCACCGTTTTTGGTCGGGGCGCTTAAGCCCTGATTTACCGCAGAAATCCGCGATGCCGACATTCCAGGAAGTAATTCTAACGCTGCAGCGATATTGGGGCGAACGCGGCTGCGCCGTGCTGCAGCCGTACGACATGGAAGTCGGCGCCGGCACTTCACACACTGCGACATTCCTGCGCGCGATCGGACCGGAACCCTGGCGAGCCGCCTATGTGCAGCCGTCCCGCCGCCCGAAGGACGGCCGCTACGGCGAGAATCCGAACCGCATGCAGCACTACTACCAGTTCCAGGTGGTGCTGAAACCCTCGCCGCTGGAAATCATCGACCTGTATCTGGGCTCCCTGCAGGCGCTGGGCATCGACCCGCAGGCCCACGACATCCGCTTCGTCGAGGACGACTGGGAGAACCCTACACTGGGCGCCTGGGGTCTGGGCTGGGAAGTCTGGCTCAATGGCATGGAGGTCACGCAGTTCACTTACTTCCAGCAGGTCGGCGGCCTCGACTGCAAGCCGATCACCGGCGAGATCACCTACGGCATCGAGCGCCTGGCGATGTATCTGCAAGGCGTCGAAAACGTCTTCGACCTGGTGTGGACACCGGGCCTGACCTACCGCGACGTGTTCCACCAGAACGAGGTCGAGCAGTCGACCTACAACTTCGAACAGTCCAACACCGAAGTCCTGTTCCGGCACTTCAGCGACCATGAAGGTGAAGCAAAGCGCCTGATGGCGGCGCAACTGGCTCTGCCCGCCTATGAAATGGTGCTCAAGGCCGCGCATACCTTCAACCTGCTCGACGCCCGCGGTGCCATATCCGTCACGGAACGCGCTGCTTACATCGGCCGTATCCGTAACCTTGCCCGCGCCGTGTCGCAGGCTTATTTCGATTCACGCCTGCGCAAGAATTTCCCGATGGCCAAGCCGGAGCAGTTGCAGAAGCTTGGCATCGACGTTGTAGCGATGAAGGCCGGGCTTGCGGAGAAAGAAGCGGCCAACATGGCGAAGGCGGTGGCGACGTGAGCGCAAACCTTCTGGTCGAGTTGTTTACTGAAGAACTGCCGCCGAAAGCGCTGAAGCGCCTGGGCGATGCTTTCGCCGGCGGCATTGCCGACAGCCTCAAGAACGTTGCGCTGCTGGACGCGACTTCGAAGGCGAAAGCCTTCGCCACACCCCGCCGCCTCGCCGTTTACATCACCTCGGTTCTGGAAAAAGGGCGCGACCGCCCGCTGGAACAAAAGCTGATGCCGGCCGCCGTCGCGCGCAAGGAAGATGGCGGCTGGAGCGATGCGCTGCGCAAGAAACTCGCGGCGCAGGGCAAGGCAGCGCTTGCGGACGTTGCGGTGAACACCAAGGTCGGCACGGACACCCTGACCATCAAATCGGACGGCAAGGTCGACAGCGTATTCCTGCGCAGCATCGAGCCGGGCAAGACCCTCGAGGCCGCGCTAGCCGAAGCCATCGAGCAGGCGATCGCGAAACTGCCGATCCCCAAGGTGATGGGCTACCAGCTCGCGGACGGCGCCACGACCGTCAAGTTCGTGCGTCCGGCCCATGGTCTGGTGGCTCTGCATGGCGGCAGCCTGCTGAACGTCTCCGCGCTGGGTCTCAAAGCCGACCGGATCACGCACGGGCATCGTTTCCAGGGAGCGAAAAACATCAAGCTGGACCGCGCGGACGAATACGAAGCGAGGCTGGAACGCGACGGCCACGTGATGGCGGATTTCGACGTGCGCAAGGCCGACATCGCCCGCCAGCTTGGCGAAAAAGCCATGGCCCTCAATGCCTCGCTCGGTATGGAAACGGACTATGTCCCGCTGCTCGATGAAGTTGCGGCGCTGGTCGAGTATCCCACGGTCTATGTCGGCATGTTCGAGCCGGAGTTCCTGTCGGTGCCGCAGGAATGCCTGATCCTGACCATGCGCCAGAACCAGAAGTATTTCCCGCTGTTCGACGAGGCGGGCAAGCTGACCAACATGTTCCTGATCGTGTCGAACATGCGGCTCGCCGATTCGAGGAACGTGGTCGAAGGCAACCAGCGAGTCGTGCGGCCCCGGCTGGCGGACGCCCGATTCTTTTTCGAGACCGACAAGAAGACGAAGCTCGCCGACCGCGTTCCCCAGCTCGGCAATGTCGTCTACCACAACAAGCTCGGCAGCCAGCTGGACAGGATCGGGCGTGTGCGCGCTCTCGCTGAAATCGTGGCACAAGCCATCGGCGCGAATCCAGCTCTGGCAGATCGTGCGGCGATGCTAGCCAAGGCTGATCTGGTCACCAACATGGTCGGAGAATTCCCGGAGCTGCAAGGCATCATGGGCCGCTACTATGCGCTGGCCGACGGTGAGGACGCGAAAGTGGCGAATGCCATTGGCGACCAGTATCGCAATCGGATCGATGAAAACTCGGATCCTGAAAACCTGGTGGGATTGGCGCTTTTCATTGCCGACCGCATTGAAACCCTGGTTGGCATCTGGGGCATCGGCCTCCCGCCCACCGGCGACAAGGATCCATTCGGTCTGCGTCGCGCGGCGCTGGGCATCATCAGCGCTTTCGAACTTGCTGGCACTGCATCCCGTATCAGTGGATCCGCGTTCAAACTGCAAATCGCTGAACTGGTCGGCCAGGCTGTGACTCTGTTCAAACCCGGCGTGCTGGGCAAAGACATCGCGGCGCCGATCGTCGAGTTCGTATACGAGCGTTATCGTAACCAGCTCGCGGCGGTCTATGACCGAAATGCAGTCGATGCGGTCATTGCCCTGCAACCTCCGCTGCACCAAGTGGTCTCGCGCATCAAGGCCGTGATCGAATTTGGCACCCTGCCGGAAGCCGCATCGCTGGCCGCCGCCAACAAGCGGATCGGCAACATCCTCAAGAAGGCGGAGGACATTGTGGCCGGAGTGGACCCAGCGTTGCTGACCGAACCGGCGGAAAAAGCGCTCGCAGGCATCGTCGAAAAGGTTCGCCCTGATGTTGCCGCCCGTTTTGCGGCGAACGACTACGCAGGATCGCTCAAGGTCCTGGCGCAGGCGCGCGAACCAGTCGACACCTTCTTCAACGACGTCATGGTCATGACTGAAGATCCGAAAGTCCGTGGTAACCGCGTCGCCCTGCTGCGCGAACTCCACGGCCTGATGAACCAGGTCGCCGACATTTCCAAGCTGGCCGCATGATAAGGTGAGAACAGTGATCAGCGAATGGCGAACGCTACAATCATGACAAGAATCATGACAAGAACTGCATCGGTTTCGCCGTTCCCTGTTCCCCGTTCACCGTTCACCTGGCCATGAAACTTGTCATCCTCGATCGCGACGGCGTCATCAACCAGGACAGCGACCAGTTCATCAAGAACCCGGACGAGTGGAAGCCGATCCCGGGCAGTTTGGAAGCCATCGCCAGGCTCAATCACTCCGGCTACCGGGTAGTCGTGGCTTCGAACCAGTCCGGAATCGGCCGCGGCCTGTTCGACATGGCGGCCCTCAATGCCATCAACGACAAGATGTACCGCGCGCTGGGCCTGTTCGGCGGCCGCATCGACGCGCTGTTCTACTGCCCGCACGCGGCCGAAGCAGACTGCGACTGCCGCAAACCCAGGCCGGGCATGTTCCTGGACATCGCCCAGCGCTTCAATGTCTCGTTGAGCGGGGTGCCAAGCGTGGGCGATTCGCTGCGCGACCTGCAGGCCGCATCGACGGCCGGCGCACAATCCATCCTGGTACTCACCGGCAAAGGCAAGAAGACCAAGGCGGCCGGCGGGCTTCCGGAAGGCACCCAGACGTTTGCTGACCTCGCCGAAGCTGTACGCCGTATAGTGGCATGAGCAGGAAGCAGGGGCCCGCTTGCGGGATGCGACCGCCCGCGATTGCCACCAGCCGCCGACAGTTGGGCGTTAATGGGTCGTCGCGGGCAATGGAGGTGGTGGCATGAGCAGGAAGCAGGGGCCCCGTTTTACGGGGATGCGACCGCCCGCGATTGCCACCAGCCACCGACTGCTCGGCGTTAGCGTCTCGTCGCGGGCAATGGAGGTGGTGGCATGAGCAGGAAGCAGGGGCCCGCTTGCGGGATGCGACCGCCCGCGATTGCCGCCCGCCGCCGAATCAAAAACGATCCGATGACCGCTAACCGCAATGAGGCGGCCGCATGAGGTTTTTCCTTGCGCTGCTGCGCTCGATCGTGTTCGAAGCAGTGCGCGCGGCCCTGACCGTCGTTTTCGCGGTTCTGTCACTGCTCACCTTTCCGTTCGAAACACGAACCCGCTACCGCATCATCACCGCCTGGTCGCATCTCATCATCGCCGCGGCCCGGGGCATTTGCGGCGTGAACTACCGCCTGACCGGCAAGGAAAACCTGCCGTCCGAACCGTGCATCGTTTTATCGAAACACCAGTCGGCATGGGAAACCCTGGCCTACCAGGTGCTGCTGCCGCCCCAGGTCTGGGTGTTGAAGCGCGAACTTCTGCGTGTGCCCTTCTTCGGCTGGGGCTTGTCGATGATGCATCCCATCGCTATCGACCGCGGTTCAGCGACACGGGCGCTGAAGCAAACCCTTGAACAGGGCAGGGACAGGCTGGCCAATGGCTGGTGGATCGTGATCTTCCCCGAAGGCACGCGAATCGCGCCGGGCGAGCGCGGTCGCTACCACCTGGGCGGAGCCTGGCTCGCCTGCAAGACCGGCGCTCCGGTGCTGCCGATCGCCCACAATGCCGGCACAGTGTGGGGACGCAATGCTTTCGTGAAGTATCCGGGTACCATTACGGTCAGCATCGGGCCCGTCATTCAATCCGGGGGCCTGGCCCCCGACGCTGTCAACCGGAAAGCAGAAACCTGGATAGAAACCGAAGTCGCCCGCCTCGGGAACGCGCGCTCATAAGCGATCTCTTCCCCGTCACCGCGGTTTCCGAGCCCAAATCGATCCGGCTTGGTGACCGCGAGGTCCCTTACCTGCTCAAGCGCAGCCAGCAGCGCCGTAGCATCGTGCTGACGGTGAACGAACACGGCCTCACGGTCAATGCACCCTGGCGCAGCTCGGAGCGTCGCATCGCGGCTGTCGTCCTTGAAGCCGGGGAATGGGTGCTGAAGAAACTGGCCGTCTGGAGCGCCTATCCGGCCCGCAAGCAGTCGTGGATCGAGGGCGATGGCATCCGCTTTCTTGGTCGCGAGCTGCAGCTGTCCCTGGTCGAGGACGGAATAGCCAGCACCTCCACGCTGGATGACGGCGACCAACTGCGGATCGCCATGCCCACCCCGCATACCCGGACGATCGTACAGGCGGCCGTGGTCCAGTGGTACCGGCGCCATGCGAAGGCAAATTTCTCGGAGCGCATCGCCGTGTACGCGCCGCGCCTCGATGTTGCGGTTCCCCGGCTGTTCCTTTCCGCGGCACGCACCCGCTGGGGTAGCTGCAACGTCAAGGGAGACATTCGCCTCAACTGGCGGCTGATCCAGGCTGCGCAATCAACGGTGGACTACGTCGTGGTCCACGAGCTGGCGCACCTGATCGAAATGAACCATTCGCGGCGCTTCTGGAAAATCGTCGCCGGCGTCTGCCCCTGGTACAAGGACGCCTGCGCCGACCTCGACCGCATGGGCCTTTACTACATGGACATCTGAATCGGGCACGCTCTAGAACAACACTCACCGCAGACAAGGGCACACTTGAAGCGCAGCAGGACGCAGAGGACGCGGAGGAAAGGCAAAAGCGAGAGAAAAACCGAAACAAGGGGGACAATCAGTCCGTGGTTCGGCTGTCGCCCACTTCTGCACTGGCGGTGCTAGGTATCAATTGGCAATCTGCCCCGCTGAACACGTACCTTTCTATCTCTCTTTTTTGGTTTCCTCTGCGTCCTTTGCGTCCTGCTGCGCTTCAAGTGTGCCCTTGTCTGCGGTGAGAGTTGGGGTAGAGCACCTGCGTTAGACGACCTAGTGCGCTGTGCTAAACTCGACCGGCATTTTTCCGGAACAATTTTCCATGCGCCGCCTCAGCATCCTCCTGCTCTTCGCATTCATGGTCTCCGCCTGCGGCCAGAAGGGTGCCCTTTACCTGCCGAAGGAAAAGGACAAGCCTGAACTGACCGAGGAAGGCACCGTCAAGGAACGGAACGACGAGAAGTGAGCTTCTTTGCCCATCGCAACGGCGAACTGCACGCCGAGGACGTAGCGCTTT
>JBKJUC010000203.1:0-4159 GCA_046590325.1 Burkholderiales bacterium
ATGCTACAACCGTTGCGGAGGCGGCCTGCGCGCTGGCCAACAAACTGGCGCGCATCTGCTATGCGACGCTGCGTGACAAGGAGAAGTTCGACGAGACGCAGTCGCTCGCTAAAAAAACGGGGCCGCCATGCATTTGTGATGCCGGCCTGAAAACCGTCACCAGAAAAAGACCTGTTACCCCATCCCGCGTTGCGACGAGATTGATCGATCCCTCATGGCCACCAGGTTCGCACCATCACACATCGATGCCGATAACAGTTCCGGCTGCTTGCCAGCCGCTCGTAACGATTGGCACCGTGTGAGCAGATTCCATGTCGGCACGGGCCAATGCGAGCTCACCTCAGATGCCGGATATACGACTGCACGCGTTTCCAAACAACCAAAACTATTGATCAGTTTCTTGCCGTTGCGGGGGAGTCCATATAGGAAGGGTTAGGCCTCACGCATTGCGAGTCGCAACACGCTTGCAAAGTGGTAGCCAATCGCTGCCCCCGCTTTTCCACTCCCAGTCGAACTCCATTTGATCACCGTCATCACTAACGGTTACTTTCACTCGTGTTACAGCCTCTGCAAATTCCCAAATATTTCCGTCTACGGTTGCACTGTAGGTCGGATGGTTTCCAGCGTTATCGAATAGTTGCGTGAAGTAGCCTCCCTGGGCTTCGTCATATCCCATGATCTCGACACCCTTGAACACTCGTTCACCAGCCATCGCATCCCAACGATGGAGCACGTAGAAGCTACCTGGCAACCATTCGTAGCTTTCATCGCTTGTCCATGGGACGGCAGATGCAAGAGGATCATCTGCCCTTTGTCCGTCAGCGTAAGAAGTGCCTTCTGCGTGCCATTTGCCGACAAATGCATTCAGCCGTTGCAGCTCGGGCCCGGGTTTTGGAAGCTGTACGGCGCTGGTCATGTCTGATTCCTTTCATAATGGCTCATAGTAAGGTGGAAGGTGACTCTTCTTGTGAGGCCTAAGGAAGGTCTGAACAACTCGTGATTTTGGCTCGGCATCGACGTTCAGGTTCATCTGATTGGCGAAATGGGCGGTTCCATTGGTTATCGATGAAGTTTCGGCGCTATTCGCCGTCCTCACGCTGCTTTCGGACGGACCACTCCCATCATCGCTATCAATCGGTGGCGCGCCATCCACAGGTTCGACAGCGCGAACAGGGTGACCACATGCGCGGTGTTCTTCTGCAGCCCGCGGAACCTCACCTTCACCAGTCCGAACTGGCGCTTGATGACGCGAAACGGATGCTCCACCTTCGCGCGCACGCTGGCCTTACGGTGCTCTTGTTTCTGCGCCTTCGTCTTGGACCTGCCATCAGGCATCTTTGCGATGTCACTTGGCCTGGCCGCGATGTACCACTGCATATCGTCGCGCTCCACACGGCTTTGCGCGCCCCGGTAGCCCGAGTCGGCGTACACCTTTTTTTCCTTGCCGTGCAGAAGGTCTGCGATTTGCTCCACGTCCGCCTCATTGGCCGCGGTGGCCGTCACCGTGTGGACCAGGCCGCTGTCGGCGTCCACCGCAATGTGGGCCTTCATGCCGAAGTGCCACTGATTGCCCTTCTTGGTTTGGTGCATCTCCGGATCACGTTCGCCTTTGGCATTCTTGGTGGAGCTGGGCGCCGCGATGATCGTGGCGTCCACGATGCTGCCTCGCTTCAGCAGCAACCCCTTGCGGGCCAGGTGCGCATTCACCAGCTTCAGGATGTCCTCGGCCAAGTCGTTCTCTTCCAGCAGGTGGCGGAAGTGGAGGATCGTCGTCTCGTCGGGGATCGGCTCGGTCAAGCTCAGGTTGGCGAAGCTGCGCAGCGAGGCGATCTCATACAGTGCCTCTTCCATCGCAGGGTCGCTGTAGGTGAACCAGTTCTGCATCAGGTGCACCCGCAGGATCGATTCGAGCGGATAGGGCCTGCGACCTCGGCCAGCCGTCGGGTAGTGCGGCTCGATCAGCTTGAGCAGCGCCTTCCACGGCACCACCAACTCCATCTCCTCGAGAAAGATCTCCCGGCGGGTCTTCTTCCTCTTGCCGGCGTACTCCGCATCCGCGAAACTGATCTGGGCCATCGTTCACGCTCCTCGTTCACACATTAACGGTTCAGCGGTGTGTGCGGTGGACTTGTTCAGACTTTCCCTAGTGTCCTGTCCCGTAAATAACTGGCATTAGTCTTGCGTGCACTTGCGGTATCTTTTGGATGGAGATACCGCGATGAGAACAGGCAGACCGAAGACTGAGCTGGTGCTGAGCGACGAGGAGCGAACGCAGTTGCAGTCGTTCGCTCGCAGTCGCTCGTTGCCTGCGGCGCTGAGCACTCGGGCTCGCCTCGTTCTGAGCAGCGCTGAGGGCGAGCCCAACAGCGCGATTGCGGATCGACTGAGGCTGACCAAGCAGACAGTAGGCAAGTGGCGCACGCGATTTGTCCAGAGCCGCATCGCCGGGCTGTACGACGACGTTCGCCCGGGCAAGCCTCGTTCGATTGATGATGAGCGAGTGGCGCATCTGATCAAGACGACGCTGCACACCAAGCCGGCGAACGGCTCGACGCATTGGAGCGTGCGCTCGGTAGCTGCCGAGACCGGCATTTCCAAGACCAGCGTTCAGCGCTACTTCCAGCTCTTTGGTCTGCAGCCGCATCGCACCGAGGGCTTCAAGCTGTCCAACGATCCGTTCTTCATCGAGAAGCTGCGCGACGTCGTGGGCCTGTACCTGAGCCCGCCGGAGAACGCATTGGTGCTGTGCGTGGACGAGAAGAGCCAATGCCAGGCGCTCGAGCGCACGCAGCCCATGCTGCCTCTGGGATTGGGCTATGTCGAGGGCGTCACCCACGACTACAAGCGCCACGGCACGACCACACTGTTTGCCGCGCTGAACGTGCTCAATGGCGCCGTGCTCGCCAGTTGCAAGCCGCGCCATCGGCATCAGGAATTCCTGTCCTTCTTGCGCGAAATCGACAAGGCGGTGCCTGCCGAGCTGAACATTCACTGCATCGTGGACAACTACGCCACTCACAAACATCCGACGATCAAGGCGTGGTTGGCAAGCCGGCCGCGCTGGCATCTGCATTTCATCCCGACCTACAGCTCGTGGCTGAATCAGGTCGAGCGCTTCTTCTCGCTGATCACCGACAAGGCCATTCGTCGAGGCTCGTTCACCAGCGTGAAGCAGCTCGTGCAACGCATCGATCATTTCGTCACGCACCACAACACGAATTGCCAGCCCTTTCGATGGACCGCCACCGCCGACTCGATATTGGAAAAGCTGCATCGACTTTGTTCACGTATCAGCGGGACAGGACACTAGCCGCCCGGGTTGCGGGCCGCATCTTCGCGGCGACGGTTTTCTTCACGCAGCTGCACGCACTGCGAATGGCTTCTGAACTCGGATGAATCGCACTTTTCGGCCATGCAGTTGGCCAGCGCCAGGAAGACGCGCTTGCCGCAGGCTTCGCGGGGACTGGCAGGACCCGTGGGCACCGTGACGGGCGGCATCGGCGCCGGAAAGGTCTGCTGCGGCGACGCGCGCGGTGTGGGTTGCGGAAAGCTCGGCTCGGGCTGGGCCGGCGCGGGCCGGGGTACAGGCCGCGTCGACGTCGCGGGCGGGAGCGGCGCTGGGCGGGGCGCTGCCTGCTTTGCAGGCGCCGCGGGCATCGGCGTGGGCGCGGCCGCAGGCGGCGGGGACGCCACGGGCGGGGGCATGGCCGCCGGCGGTGGGGCGGGTTCAGCGGCCGGAGGCGGCGGCGCCGGGGGCTGCGGAACCGGGGACGGCGCAACGGGCGGCGCTACCGGGCTTGCGGCGGGACGAGTCGCTGGCGGCGCGGCCGCTTCTGGGGCCATGCGGTGGGTCCACCACCAGGCGCCGCCACCGACCACGGCCACCAGCGCGACGAGCGAAACGGCTATCGCGATGGCGTTCCCGCTGGGCCCTGAAGATGCCTGGGCGGGTTGCGGAAAGAGCGGAGGCGGCGCGGGCTGGGCTGCACTCGACGGCATCGCCGCCGCAGCGGCCGGCATGCCCGCGGCCGCGCCCGCGGTGGCCTTGGTGCGCGGCATCATCGTGCCGCACTTCTTGCAGAAACGCGCGGACGGGTCGTTGTCCTGGCCGCAGGAAATGCAGCGCACCGTCTGCGGTTCGTCGAACTCAAAATTGAAG
>JBKJUC010000076.1:0-3056 GCA_046590325.1 Burkholderiales bacterium
CCACACCCGGCCGGTGACCAGCTGGAACGGGCGGGTGGAGATTTCCGCGCCGGCGGGCGCTACGCCGATGATGACTGAAACACCCCAGCCCTTGTGGCAGCACTCCAGTGCCTGGCGCATCAGTTTGACGTTGCCGATGCACTCGAAGCTGTAGTCGGCGCCGCCCTTGGTCAGGTTGACGAGGTACGGCACCAGTTCGGCTTCCATCATGTCCTTCGGATTCACGAAATGCGTCATGCCGAATTTCTCGGCCAGCGCACGGCGCTTGGGATTGATGTCGACGCCGATGATCATGTTTGCGCCGGCCATGCGCGCGCCCTGCACGACGTTGAGCCCGATCCCGCCGAGGCCGAATATCACGACATTCGCGCCCGGCTCGACCTTCGCCGTGTTGATGACCGCACCGATTCCGGTGGTCACACCGCAGCCGATATAGCAGACCTTGTCGAAGGGTGCGTCTTCGCGGATTTTTGCCAGTGAGATTTCCGGCACCACGGTGTAGTTGGCGAACGTCGACGTGCCCATGTAGTGGTGCAGCTTTTTCCCGCCCAGCGAGAAACGGCTGCTGCCGTCGGGCATCAGGCCCTGCCCCTGCGTCACGCGGATGGACTGGCACAGGTTGGTCTTGTGGGAGGTGCAGTATTCGCACTCGCGGCATTCCGGAACGTACAGGGGAATGACGTGATCGCCCTTCTTCAGGCTTTTGACCCCAGGGCCGACGTCCACAACCACGCCCGCGCCTTCATGGCCGAGAATGGAGGGGAACAATCCTTCCGGGTCGGCGCCGGACAGGGTGAATTCATCGGTGTGGCAGATGCCGGTGGCCTTGATTTCGACCAGCACCTCACCGGCCTTCGGTCCCTCCAGCCGGACGGTTTCGAGGGAAAGCGGCGCGCCCGACTTGAGCGCAACTGCTGCGCGGACATCCATTGGGGTCTCCTTGGTTGTTCTTGTGATTCGCTGGAAGTTCTTCGGGTAGCGACGGCTTGGCGGTCACCCCCCGGAAGTACAAACGGCGGGGATGATCCGCCGTCGTTGAATGGCTATGCGATCAGGTTGCCGCGGCCTTGACCTCGAAAAACCGGTTGCGCAGGGCAGTCTGGTTTTCGTAGATCGAACCCTGGGCCAGGGCCGGCGGCAGCGGCATGCGCACCGGCACTTTTTCCACGCGCGGCTCCAGAGTGGGCTCGCCGCAAAGCATGCGACTGTTGAATTCGTCGAGGTCTTTGAAGTTGACCAGCGGCCAGGCATCGGCGGCGGTGCATTCGTAGAGCAGCAACTGGCGGGGCCGGTCGGAAGTGTTCTGCGCCGAGCCGTGGACCAGGCGCACATGGTGGAAGGAGCAGGACCCGGCCTTGCCAATGCAGGGAACGGCTTTCGAATAGTCCAGTTCCGGGGTTTTGGTCGGATCCATCGCGCCGCAGAAACGGCCATCGAGATGGTGGTCCCACACCTTGTTGATGCGATGTGAACCGGGCATGACGAGCAAGGGGCCGTTCTCCAGTTCCACATCGTCGAGCATCACGCCGATGGCGAGGATGTCGTCATTGGTATGCGGGTAAAAAGCCCAGTCCTGGTGCCACTCCACCGGCGAACCGTACTTCGGCGCCTTCACATTAAGCTTGGACCCATGCAAGCGAATGTCCTTGCCAAGCAGGGCCTTCAGAATCGAAATCATTTTCGGCTGCCTGACGGCCTCGAAGAAATACGGATCGACCTTGTGCGGAGTCTTGATGCGGCGTACCCGCGGGTTCTCCGGGGTGTGCGTCGGCTCGAGGTCGTAGATGTCGTTGTGGGCCGTGATGCCGGCCGCCTTGGCGACAAGGCCGGCAATCACCTGGCGCATCCGGGTCAGCGTGTCGGCATCGAACACGTTCTCGACCACGAGATAGCCATTTTCGCGATAAGACTCGACGTCCTTTTGCGTAATCACTGTGTTCCTTCCCATGAAATGGGGCCCTGGAGGCGGGCTCATCGGCTAACTTAACCCCTCCCGTACGCGAGTGTCAACGCGAAGCGGAGCACTGCCGCGCAGAGCCCGCTCACAGGTGTCGATGCTGCGGACTGCCGTCACGCGCGCCCAGTTTCCCAAAGGCGATCTTCAGCGGCGATCTTCAGCCGATTTTCTTCTTGAGTTCGGGCGGATTGCTGAAGGTGCTCATGAACGCTTCCTGCGTTCCGGCCGCGAACTTGAGCCCGGCTTCCTTGATCGCCGAATCGGATACTTTCGACAGCGGCGTGTAGAAGGGATGGTGGTGTTTGATGTAGGGATTGTTGCGCGCCGCGTTGTAGCAGAACAGCAAGGTCCAGCGGCGGCTGGCCGACCGGTTCTGGTCCGAGCGGTGTAGCGTGTTGCAATGAAAAAACAGGCCATCGCCGGGTTCCATTTCGGCGTAAACCACATCCATCTGCTTGAGAACCTGCTCGACACGCTGCGGATCCGCACCGACCTGCGCGCCTTCCATGACCCCATGGTCGATCCGGCCCAGCAGGTGCGAACCGCGCACCACCTGCAGGCAGCCGTTTTCCTTCGTGCATTTGTCCAGCGCCACCATCACACTCGCCATCAGCGGATGGATGCAGCCGTTGTTGTACCAGTAACCGTAGTCCTGGTGCCATTCCCAGGCCCCGCCTTCGAACGGTTCCTTGGCGGTGAGCTTGGAATGGTAGTGATAGACCTCGCCGCCGAGGACCGATTCCATTGTGTCCACGATGCGCTCGCTGCGCGCGGCCAGGCCGTAGACGCTGTCACCGGGATGGTTCCAGGACACCATTCTGGTCGCCAGCCCCTGCGCATCCTTGCGGCTGTAGCGGTGGCTGACTACTTCCGGGTCCGTTTCCATCGCCCGTTGCAGGAGCTTCGCCTCCTCGGGATCGAACAGGCCGCGGATCATCACGTAGCCGTCACGATCGAAGTCAGCGCGTTGTTCAGGGGTGAAAGCAGAACCGCTCATATGTTTTTTCTCCCGCGTACGCCGGCTGCGGACTGCAGCGCGAAGCATGGTCGCGCATCCTATCCGACAGCCCCCGGCAAAGCCACTGGCTGAGACCTTTGG
>JBKJUC010000089.1:0-8186 GCA_046590325.1 Burkholderiales bacterium
TCGACAGGCGACAATTCCTTCACCGGCCGGTCCAGGTAAGGCTTCAGGAGCGCGCGCAAGGCATCGGCATCCGCGACCACGCCACGCAGCAAGGCTTCCGCCAGCGCCGCATCGGCCTTGGCGAAATCCTTCTGCTCCTTCAACTGGGAGAGCAGCGTATCCGCGGGGGATTCGTTGACCAGCCATTGGTACAGCGCCTGCAGCGCGAATTCCCGCGCCCTGCGCCTACTGTTTTTCATCAATTGCTTTCACCAGGTTTGCCATTTCGACGGCGGCCCGCGCGCAATCCGCACCCTTTTCTTTCACGCGCGCTGCGGCCTGCTCATCGGTATTCGTGGTCAGGATGCCATTGGCGATCGGCACCCCGGTATGCAGTTGCACGGAAGTCACGCCGGCCGCCGATTCGTTCGACACGATTTCAAAATGGTAAGTCTCGCCCCGGATAACGGCGCCGAGCGCCACCAGCGCATCGAACTTCTGCGTGCACGCCAGTTTCTGCAGCGCCAGCGGGATCTCCAGCGCACCGGGCACGGTCACAACCTGGATGTCCGCGCGCTTCACCCCGAGTTTTTCGAGTTCGGCCGAGCAGGCAGCCAGCAAGCCCTCGCCGATCACCTTGTTGAAACGGCCGACGACGATGCCGATGCGGAGGTTTTCACCGTTGAGATCGGCGTTGTATTGGAAGACGTCTTTGTCAGTGGCCATGTTTGATCGTGAATGTCGTGAAGGCCGTGAATAGTCGTGAATGTCGTAGAACCCTGGGCAGAATCGGCGCTTCCTGAAACGTGGCTGATGAATTTACGGCATTCACGACATTCACGCCATTCACGCCATTCACGGCATTTATGGGCAAGAGCCCGGTATACCCGAAAGGGTGCACGTCATTCACGGCTTCTCCAGATACCCCGTCACCTCGAGGTCAAAACCGGTCATGCTCGGCATCTTGCGCGGCGTGGCCAGCAGTTTCATGCGCTTTACGCCGAGATCGCGCAGGATCTGCGCGCCGATTCCGTAAGTGCGCAAGTCAACCTTGTCAGCTTCGCTCACCCGCGGACTGTCCGGCAGCAACCGGCCCAGCAACTCCCCGCCGCTTTCGGTCCTGTGCAACAGGACAACCACGCCGTGATCCGCCTTGGCGATCGTTTGCAGGGCTTCGTTCAGATTCCAGGAATGCGCCTGGCTTCGCACGTCCAGCAGGTCCGCGACGGACAATGGTTCATGCACCCGGACCAGGGTTTCCATGGCGGCGTCGATGTTGCCGCGTACCAGCGCCAGGTGGACGTCGCGCGAACTGCGGTCGTGATAGGCCACCATCCTGAACGATCCATACACGGTCTGTAGTGCGCGTTCCACGCCTCGTTCGACCAGCGATTCCGTGCGGCTGCGATGCTGGATCAGGTCGGTGATGGTGCCGATTTTCAAGCTGTGCCTGTCGGCGAACTCGATCAGATCCGGCAGGCGGGCCATCTCGCCGTCATCCTTGAGGATCTCGCAGATCACCGCCGCGGGCATCAGCCCCGCAAGTAGCGCCAGGTCGCATCCCGCTTCGGTATGGCCAGCACGCACCAGCACACCACCCTTGAGCGCCATCAGCGGAAAAATATGACCGGGCTGGACGATGTCGTCGGGTTTCGCATCCTTCTTCACCGCGGCCAGCACGGTGCGGGCACGATCCGCCGCGGAGATGCCCGTGGTGACACCCTGCGCCGCCTCGATCGACAATGTGAAATTGGTCCCCATGCGCGACTTGTTGGCGCCCACCATCGGCGGCAGTGCAAGCCGGTGGCAGTGCTCCTCGGTCAGCGTCAGGCAGATCAGTCCGCGGCCGTGCTTGGCCATGAAATTGATCGCATCGGCCGTCACGAACTCGGCGGCCATGAGCAAGTCGCCCTCGTTCTCGCGGTCTTCCTCGTCGACCAGGATGACCATGCGACCAGCGCGCAGGTCGGCCAGGATCTCTGGAACGCTGCTGATCGCGCTCATCGGCAAGCGTTGCTCAACTTACGCCCGAAGTAACGCGGCAATCTATTCAAATTGGACATAAATAATTGAAAAAATGAAATGTTTTTGCCGGGCCTACGGTCACTACCGTCATGAGATGCCGACGCGAGGCCTTTTGCGAGGGCTGGGTGGCACGGTGCCAAGGGTCGCCATTCTACCGCCGCGAAGCGCCGATACCGATACTCGCTGCGCCGGCTCAAATTACGGAGACTTGAACACACCCACTGCGCCCACTGCGGGGTCAGCGCCCACTGCGGGGTCAGGTCTTGTTTCTTGCATCGATTTGTCGATTCACGATGCGACTCACGGTCGCATAGTGCAAGCCCAGATGCGCGGCGATCCGGGCCTGGGTATAACCGTGCTTCAAGTGCAAGGTGGTGATGAGTCGATCGCGAGCTGCGTGATTGGCCGGATCGAGCCGGCCGAATGCCCGCTCCAGGCTCGGGCGGGCCGCATGGCGCTGGCTCTTGGGAATCTCCTTGGCCAGGGCCTTGGACTTGAGCTTGGGAGCAATCTTGCGCAGGAAAGCCTGCTCTCCCAGTAGTACCTGCCCCTGCAGCCGCTCCCACGGTGAAGACATTTGCAGGCCTTCCGCGACAAAGGCTGCATAGCGCCGCTGCGCTGCGGGCAAGGCATCGGCGAAGTGTGCCAGCAGTGCAGGCGCATCGAGGAATGCGGGGAGTGCCTCCAGTCCGACGCTGGCCCGATAGCTGGACCAGCGGTAGCGAGCCGGATCCCGGACCATCCGGGCGCGTACCGGATTCAGGACCACATAGCGGGACAACTCCAGCAGATAGGTCTGCTTGTCAACCACGATCGCCTTGAACCGGCCCTGGAAGACATGCCCGGCGCGCTTGTGGCGACGGTTGATGCGCTGGGTATAGACCCCGTTTAACTGGCGCATGCCCAGGGAAAGGTTCGCCTTGGGCGTTTCCACCATCAGGTGATAGTGATTATCCATCAGACAGTACGCATACAGCCGCCAGTCGAAGCGCCCGACTACGGCAGCCAGCACCGAGAGAAACTCAAGCCGGTCGGCATCGTCCTGAAAGATGTCTTCCTGTCCGTCGCCGCGTGCGGTGAGGTGGTAGAGGGCGCCAGAGTATTCGATGCGCAGAGGACGAGCCATGCAAGCACTCTACGTCACGATTATGCAAGAAACAAGACCTGACCCCAAGGTTTCTCTACCTCTGCTGAACTTACCTGGATGTGCCTAGAAGCCGCTCGACGTAACGCGCCATCAGATCCACTTCGAGGTTCACCTTTTCGCCCTGCTTCAAGTCCTTCAGGTTCGTCGCCTGCAGGGTGTGCGGGATCAGGTTGACGGAGAAATCCGCGCCATCCACGGCATTCACCGTAAGGCTCACACCGTTCACCGTCATCGATCCCTTGCGTGCGACATAGCGGGACAGCTCGAAGGGGAACCGGATCGACAGTTCGCGATTGCCGTCCACCGGCGTCACGGCGACCACTTCGCCGACGCCATCGACATGGCCGCTGACCAGGTGGCCGCCGAGCCGGTCCGCCAGCCGCAACGATTTCTCCAGGTTCACTGCCGCGCCGATGACAAGGCCGGTCGTCACGCGCAGGGTCTCCGGCGAAACGTCCACGGTGAAACCGTGCGAAGTCAGTTGCGTGACCGTCAGGCAGATGCCGTTGCAGGCGATGCTGTCGCCGACGGCAACGTCGCCCAGGTCCAGTCCGCCGGCATCGATGATCGCCATCGTCGACTGCCCGGATGCTTTTACGCTGGCAACCCGCCCCACCGCTTGTATGAGTCCGGTAAACACTATTCGGGACCCAGCCGCGCACGGATGCGCAGGTCGGGACCGAACATGCGGGTCTCCTGGATGCGCAATTCGAGGCGCTGCTTCATCTCGGTCAACGCTCCCAGGTCCAGCATGCCGCGCCCGGCGTCGCCGAGCAAATGCGGCGACAGGTAGAACAGCAGCTCGTCCACCACGGCGGCGCGCAACAGTGCGGAATCGAGGTTGATGCCGGCTTCCACCAGGACTTCGTTGATGCCCAGCCCGGCCAGGTGCCGGGTCAGTTGCAGCAGATCCACCTTGCCCTCGGCGTTCGGCAGCACAACCACTTCCGCGCCCTTTTCCCGCAACACCGCGGCCTTGGCCGCGTCATTCGTGGCGGTTGCCACCAGCACCGCGCCGCCATCCAGGATCTTCGCCTGGGGTGTGATCCGCAGCCGGCTGTCGACCACGATACGCAGAGGCTGCCTGCTGGTCTCTACATCCCGCGCCGTCAGCCTCGGATCGTCGTCCCTGAGCGTGCCGATTCCGGTCATCACAGCACAGGAGCGCGCGCGCCAGTGATGGCCGTCACGCCTGGCATCGGGCCCGCCGATCCACTGCGACACGCCGTTGGCCAGCGCGGTTTTGCCGTCCAGGCTGGCGGCGATCTTCAGGCGTAGCCAGGGCCGCTGCCTCGTCATGCGCGACACGAAGCCGATGTTGAGTTCGCGCGCTTCGCTTTCGAGCAGGCCGATTTCCGCGGCAATACCTGCCGCCCGGAGCCTGGCGATGCCCTGGCCCGCAACTTTCGGATTGGGGTCCTGCATCGCCGCAACCACACGGGAAACCTTCGCCGCGATCAAGGTATCGGCGCAAGGCGGCGTGCGTCCGTGATGGCTGCAGGGCTCGAGCGACACATAGGCGGTCGCGCCGGCGGCCTGCGCCCCGGCCGCGTTCAATGCGGCAACTTCGGCATGCGGTCCTCCGGCGCGCTCATGCCAGCCTTCGCCGACCACCCTGCCGTTGCTGACCAGTACGCAACCGACGCGCGGATTCGGCGTCGTCGTGTACAGGCCCCGCTCGGCCAGCCGCAAAGCCTGCGCCATGTGCTGGAAATCCTCTGCGGTGAATGCCATACCGCTATTTCGTCTTGCGGCGGACGGCGGGCTTTTGCACTTCCTTCACGGCGTCGCGGAAATCCTCGACGTCCTGGAAGTCGCGGTACACCGACGCGAAGCGGATATACGCCACCTTGTCGAGCCTGTAGAGCTCGCGCATCACCAGCTCGCCAATCTTGCGCGAATCGACTTCGCGCTGCCCCAGCGACAGCAGCTTCTGCCGGATGCGCTCGACGGCTTCGTCCATCAGGTCGGCCTTGACCGGACGCTTGTGCAATGCGCGCTTGAAACCGACACGCAGTTTTTCCTTATCGAACTCCTCGCGGTCGCCGTTGCTCTTGACGATCGCGGGCATGCGCAGCTCGACGGTTTCATAGGTGGTGAAGCGTTTGTCGCAGGACAGGCAGCGCCGGCGGCGGCGGATGCTGGCCCCCTCCTCGTGGACGCGTGAGTCGACGACCTGCGTGTCAGCGTGACTGCAGAAGGGGCATTTCATGAGGGCAGTGCTGCGTGCTGGGTGCTGAGTGCTGGGAAAAGTGCTGAGAAAAAATAACTGAGGGCGAACGCTCTGGCTCCGAGTGCTCCTTCGCGGCACTCAGCACCCAGCACGCAGCACCCGCTTTTACTTTCCCCTTTCACCTTTGACCTTTTCCCTTCTTACTTCCCGTAAACGGGAAATTTCCTGCACAACTCCGTGACCGATCCCCTCGCTTTGGCAAGGCTTGCCTCGTCGTTCGGCGCATCGAGCACGTCGGCGATGACGTTGGCCAGGATTTCCGTTTCCGCCTCCTTGAAGCCACGGGTGGTCATCGCCGGCGAACCGAGGCGCACGCCGCTGGTCACGAAGGGCTTTTCGGGGTCGTTCGGAATGGCGTTCTTGTTGACCGTGATATGCGCGCGGCCCAGTGCGGCTTCCGCATCCTTGCCGGTAATTTTCTTGGCGCGCAGGTCAACCAGGAACATGTGGCAGTCGGTACGGCCAGAAACGATGCGTACGCCGCGCGACTGCAAAGTAGTGGCCATCCTGCGCGCGTTCGCCAGAACCTGCTTCTGGTAATCGCGGAACTCGGGCGTCATCGCCTCCTTCAGCGCCACGGCCTTGGCGGCGATCACGTGCATCAGCGGCCCGCCCTGGATGCCGGGAAAAATCGCTGAATTGATGATTTTCTCGTATTTGGCCTTCGCGAAAATGATGCCGCCGCGCGGTCCGCGCAACGTCTTGTGCGTGGTGGTCGTCACGAAGTCGGCGACGCCCACCGGGCTGGGATAGATGCCCGCGGCGATCAGTCCGGCGTAGTGGGCCATGTCCACGAGCAGGTAGGCGTCGACCGAGTCGGCGATTTCACGGAAGCGCTTCCAGTCGAAGGTCAACGCATAAGCCGATGCGCCAGCGACGATCATTTTCGGTTTGTGTTCCAGCGCCAGCTTAGCCGCCTGGTCGTAGTCCACTTCCTCCTTGTCGTTCAGCCCGTAGGAGATCGCGTTGTACAGCTTGCCCGACAGGTTTACCGGCGAGCCGTGCGTCAGGTGGCCGCCGCTTGCCAGCGACAGGCCGAGAATGGTGTCACCGGCTTTCAGCGTTGCCGCGTACACAGCCTGGTTGGCCTGCGATCCGGAATGCGGTTGCACATTCGCCATGTCGGCCTTGAACAGAGCCTTGGCCCGGTCGATCGCGAGTTGCTCGGCCATGTCCACGAATTCGCAGCCGCCGTAATAACGTTTGCCGGGATAGCCTTCCGCGTACTTGTTGGTAAGCACCGAACCCTGGGCCTGGAGCACGCGCGGGCTGGTGTGGTTCTCGGATGCAATGAGCTCAATGTGGTCTTCCTGGCGGCCGCGTTCGGCTTCCATGGCTTGCCACAGGTCGGGATCGAATTCCTGGATGGTCTGGCTGGCGGGAAACATGGGGTTGGCGAGTTGGAGTGGGCGGTGCAATAAAGCGGCGAATTGTACCATCGCGGGATTGGCGGCCCCGGGGCGGATACCCCATTTCGCTGCGGCGCACGATCCTTAGTTCGAAGGGTTGCTGCTATGATTGCCGGAATTGCTCCACGGCAGCGTCGCCGCACCGGTCGGCCGCGCCGCGAGACACTAGAAAATGCATGAGTCACCAAAAACGGGGGGGAAACCATGACCGCAAGCATCATGCCGAAAACCATTCTGGCAAAGCTGGTCTGGGCTGGCATCGCCATCCTGGGCGCATCCACGATCGGCGGCATCGCCATCCATCGCGGCGAATCCATCAATGCCATCTGGTTCGTCTTTGCAGCCGCATGCACCTACCTGGTCGCCTACCGCTTCTACAGCGCCTGGATCTGCGCCAAGGTACTGGTGCTCGACGAGACCCGCGCCACACCGGCGGAAAGATTCAACAACGGCCGCGACTTCATCCCCACCAACAAATGGGTGGTGTTCGGCCACCACTTCGCCGCGATTGCCGGACCCGGACCGCTGATCGGACCGACCCTGGCGATGCAGTTCGGCTACCTGCCCGGCACCATCTGGATCCTGGTCGGCGCGGTGCTCGGCGGCCGCGTGCAGGACATGGTGATCATGTTCTGCTCCACCCGGCGCGATGGGCGCAGCCTCGGGCAGATGGCGCGCGACGAACTGGGCCCGGTCGGCGGCTGGGCGGCGCTGATCGGCACCATGATGATCATAGTCATCCTGATCGCCGTTCTGGGCCTGGTCATCGTCAAGGCCATGGCGCACGATCCCTGGGCGACCGCCACCGTGGTCGGCACCATTCCCGTTGCCATGCTCGTAGGCCTCTACATGCGCGGAATCCGGCCTGGCCGCGTGCTCGAAGGCACGGTCATCGGCATAGCGCTGCTGCTGCTCTGCGTGGTCGGCGGGCACTGGGTCGACCAGAGCGAAGCCTTGCGCAGCCTGTTCGACTGGGATGCAAAGCAAAGCGCCTGGTTCGTCATGATCTATGGTTTCGCCGCGGCGGCGCTGCCGGTCTGGCTGCTGCTGGCGCCCCGCGATTATCTTTCCACGTTCCTCAAACTCGGCGTGGTTTTCATGCTCGCGGTGGCCATCGTCATCCTGACGCCGGAAGTGAAGATGCCCGCTTTGACCGAATTCGCATTCACCGGCATGGGCCCGATCTTCAAGGGCGACCTGTTCCCCTTCGTGTTCATCACCATCGCCTGCGGCGCGATTTCCGGCTTTCACTCGCTGGTCGCGTCCGGCACCACGCCCAAACTACTCTCCAACGAGCGTGAAATCCGCATGATCGGCTACGGCTCGATGGCGCTGGAATCCTTCGTTGCCATCATGGCCGTGATCGCGGCGACGATACTCGATCCCGGTATTT
>JBKJUC010000201.1:0-5449 GCA_046590325.1 Burkholderiales bacterium
CCGGATGGAAATACTTGTTGAGCATCACCTTCGTGATCTTGGGGCCGTTCTCGTCGTAGTAGTCGGCGATGTCGGAGCGCACGTGCGGCAGGCTGCTGTTGGAAGGCTGCGTGACATCGCCCACGTCCTGCAGCAGGGTGACCCGCGCCGCGGAATTGAAGAACAGCCGGTTGCCGAAATCGTAGTCGTAGGTCGCCTGCAGGTAAGTGTCGTAACGGAATGCGCCGCTCGGATCGTTCAGGTACAGGCCGATCCGCGGTGCGATCTTGAAGCGGGAGAGCGAACTGGTCTCGGCGCGGAAGCTGTAGATGTCGCCTTCGGTCTCGTCGAAGAACGTGGACTTGCGTTCCGCTTCCAGTGCGGCCAGGACTTCCGCCGTTTCCGCGGCGATGTCATCGCTGCCCGGCTCGGCGTAGCGGACTTCGACGTACTCGGACAGTTCATGGCGGCCGATCTGGCCGTTGAAATAACGCTGCAGCCGCTGCACATCGACGAAACTGTAAGTGGCGAATGGCAGGTCGTTCACCGTGTAGACGATGCGGATCTCGCGGGTCTCGATGGGCGCCAGCAGGACGATGGTGCGCGCGGCGCGGCCGACGGCGCGGCTCATTTCGGTAATGCGCGTATTGGTCAGCACGACATCGAGGCGTTCGCCTTCGGTGGCAATGCGCACGTTCTTGAAATCCTGCTTGAGCAACGCCTGCAGCATCTGCCGCCTGTGCACGGGATCGTCGTTCCATTGTTCCAGGCGCGGCCGCGGGGTGATTTTTGTATAAGGCTCCGGCTCGTTGATGTCCGGCACGAAATCCTTCTGTTGCAGCGGAATCGCCACGTAGGCATTGACGCTGACCTCATCGTGGCCGTATCCCGCCTGCAATCCGAGCCAGCCTTTGCGGTATTCCACGCCCGCCACGATTTCCTTCTTGCGCTGGTCGACGCCGGTAATCGCAGAGCCCACGTCACGGGCAAAATCGGTCGCATCGTATTCCGCCACCAGCGCCCAACCCTTCATCCACTCGGGCCGGTAACGCACGCCACCGAAGGCGCCATCGATGCGGTCGGTGCCGTAACCGAGCGTGAAATCGAAATCGCCGATGCGCTTGCCGAGCGTCAGATAGTTGGCGCGAAACACCTCGGTTCCAAAAATGTCCTGCGAGCCGACGGCGATTGCCGGCCACAGCCGGCCTTCCTCGAGCAGCAGGAATTTGGCGTCGAAGGATTTGTCCTTGAAGTCGCCGTAGGACGCTGCGCGGTCGCTATCGGAAAAACCTGGCACGCCGTCAATGGCGGTATATCGCAGCGAAGCCTCGAGCCGCGGCATCGCCGTGAGGCTGATCCAGACCGCGCTGTACGGATCGTCGAGGCTGTAACCAGTGCGCCAGGTTCCGTCCGGATCGACACGTGCATCCGGCATGTAGATCAGGCCGGTCTGGCCGGTGAGCGAAGGCTCGGCCGATGCCGTGGATATCGTGAATGCCGTGAATATCGTGAATGCCGTGAATGCCGTAACGGCGTGTGCCCTTGCGGACATTCCGGGCTGTCGCCCATCACGCCACGTGACGGCGCTACGAAAGCAGAATCGGGGGAAGGCGAAGCGCTTCAATGGAGTTTTTCTAGTGGTTATGGCGAAGAGCGCGCATCCGGGATTCTACGCAAGCCCGGCCACTTGGCAGAAAAAACAAGGGCGCCCGAAAGCGCCCTGTATTCTTTTGTAACTGTGCCCTCGAATCAGGACCGAGGGCCACCTTTACCGATATTCCGGACAATCGTCCCTCACGCAGGATGCGAGAGCCGGGCAAGAGCACCGAATTCCGCTCTTACTTTTACCTTTTACCTTTTACCTTTTCCCTCAACACTCGCGATCGCAGATCAGTGGTTCGTCGTTGACGCGTCGTCCCCGCCGCCGCCGGCCGCTGCCGCACCCACACCCGCCGCGATACCCACGCCGATCGCCCAGGCCGGCACGCCGCCGATCGTTGCGCCGCCGGCACCTGCCGCGCCAGCCGCCGGGCCGCCCAGTGCGCCGGTCAGACTCATGGCTTCGAGTTCCGTGAAAATGCCTGCCGGCAACTGGCTTGCCGGGACCAGCGAACCAGCGCTCGATGCGGAGGCGACCGAAGCAGTCTCGCCCGCAGCAACCACCGTTGTGCCGCCGGCATTGGTAGCCGAAATGGCGCCGGAATTCACCTTGAAGTAAGTCGCCTGCTGGATCGCAACCAGGAAGTCTGTGCCGCGGACGCCTGCGGTCGCCGTCGGCGTAGCGAGACGCCAGCCGGCCCTGTTGTTGCTGCCGATGAGGCCGGTGATCGCGCGCAGGCCGCCCTGCAGCAGCGCGAACACGCTCTCGCCCTTTTCCGGGGAAGCCTGGTCGAATTTGTAGCTGTTGACCTTGAAGATGCTGTTGGACTTGAGCGCGATGGTCTGGCCATCCTGGAACTTGATGACGGCCTGGCCGTTGGTGCCGGTGGTGATGACCTGCCCCACGTCCACGCCGGAGCCCTTCTTGGCGGATACCGGCGATTTTTCCGGGGCGCCGACGGTGACGAACCCGGTGGACTCGGAGATCTGGCCGGCCGGGGCCGCCAGGGCGAGCGAGGCGGGAAGAAAGGCCAGCAAGGCCCAGGTAGCGGAGCGAAGGAGTCGGGTCATGGTCGTTTGAGGTCCGGAAAATAAAAAAGCCGGGAATCCGCCTCGCGGCGGACAACCCGGCCTTGATCGTCAAAGTCCAGACGAATTGTCTGGGCCTTCACGTTTAGTGGGAAGTGGTCGATTCGGTCTTGCTGCCTGCCGCCGTGGCACCCGCCACCGCAATGCCCGCAGCAATCAGGGCGGCGTTGGTGGAAATCACTGCTGTGCCTGCCGCACCGCCGGCACCCGCTGCCGCCGAGCCTGCCGTTCCCTCCTGGGCAAATGCGCCCGAGGAAAAAGCCACAAGAATCAGTCCCAGAGCCAGCTTCTTCATTAGTTATCCCCTTTTTCAAGTCCGGACCGCATGAGCCCGGAATGGATCAGTTCGCAACGCAACTTTTATAATTCTGCGTTAATTATGCTGGGCAAATGCGGGAAATGGCAAGCTTTTCATGCCGTGAATATCGTGAATATCGTGAATGCCGTGAATACCGTAAAGGGCCGTGACTGTCGTGACGCCGTGACTGCCGTAAGTGCCGTAAGGATTTGTTGAATTTGTCTTTTACGACATTCACGACATTCACGACATTCACGGCATTCACGGCCCTTACAAACACGGCACCCATTCCGCCAGCCCGCCGGTCAGGACTTCCCCCGGCTGCGGGCCGTTCGTTCCCGGGACTTCTTCGGTGCCTTCGGTCCTGAGCAGGCGGACCGTCAGGCTGTTTTCGCTGACAGCCTGGACCTGTCCAACACGCAGGACGTCATGGGCGATGCCGATTTTTCCCCAGGAACAGACCTGGGTGCCGGCCGTGACGGCTTCGGCGCGGGCTTTCTCGGCGGCCTGGCGGCGGATTTCCATGGCGCTGTAGCCGTAGCGCCGGTCCGCTTTCCATTCGCCTTCGAAACGGTCGCCGGTGGGCCAGTAGTAGACACCCTGGCCCACTCGCTGGTCGGCCACGTAGTCGCCCTCGTACCGCTCCCCCGCCCAGGGCGACTGCGCGCCCCAGACATAGACGCCTTTGCCATGCCGGCGGTCGTCCCTGAATCCGCCTTCGTAACGATCACCCCAGGCCCAGGTCTTCACGCCCTGGCCATGCTTCAGTCCTTTGCGAAACTCGCCCTGGTACTCCGCTTCGCCTTTCGCCGTCCCCACCCCGTGCGCCAGCCCGTTGCGGCACCCGCCCTCGTACGCGCCCTGGAGTTCCGGGTCGGCGACCTTGCAGTCGGCGCCGGATGCCCGAATGGCCGTCGTCAGCAGAAGGATTGCCAGGAGGAACTTCATGGAAGATTCAGAGACCAGGTGAAAGGTTAAAGGTGAAAGGTTAAAGTAAATTCGGATCCACAGGCTTCGGGTTTTCACTTTCACCTTTCACCTTTCACCTTTTCCCTTTGACCTTTCACCTTTCACCTTTTCCCTTTCAACTTTTATCGTCGCACCGCGAACGCCCGTGAAGCGGTGGAACAGATAGAGAGCAACAATCACCCCGAGCACATCGACGGCCCAATCGTAGGCTGACCCGTTGCGCCTCGGAACGCTGAGCTGATGCCATTCGTCCAGCGCGCCGATCAAGGGCACGACCAGGAGCGCGATCCATATCCGCTGCCGGCCCACTGCGAAGGCAATGAGTACCGCCATTGCGCCGTAGTAAAAAAAATGCTCGACCTTGTGGGCCAGGGAGGGCAGCGCATTCACCCTCCCGATCTCGTTCGCCCCGACGAACAGCACCGCAGCCATAAAAAAGGCGGCCGCGATGCAGCCGCCCTTGATCCAGATGTTTTTGCTCAAACGTTGCTCGCTTCTGATTGATGTCCTGACTGTGCAGTCCGGATGTTACCCGGGGCGGGCGGCGACGCGTTCCCGGTCGATTCATAGTCCTTACGGCATATGCCCGGTGAACAGACGCTGAATATTTGGCGCAGAGGATGGAGGTACCGCAAACAGATTGCGGCATCGCTTCGGGGGGCGAAAACCAAAGGAGTCCCTCATGTCCCGCCGAAATCCGTCGCGCCTCGACCTGTCCGAACCCGGATTCTGGATACTCTGCCTGATGATGGTCTTTTTCATGCTGGGCCACCCCTGACATCGTCATGGACCATGGGCACCGGCACGCAAAAGGGGAAATGCACGCCTGGTTTTAACCGGCAGGTCCGCGGGCTGTGGCCCGGGGTCCGAAACAACAGGAGCGGTTTCAGTACGAGACTTAGCAGGCAAACGATAGCGCGTTGCGACTCCTGACGGACCCCGGACCACAGCCCCAAGGCTGAGGCCGTACAACCTATGAAGGCACAGCGCCGCCCTTATACGGCCCGTCAGCTCTTTTCGGTCAAGCATGACTGTTGCTCTACGGGGTACCTTGAAAATCGAAAGCATTATTTTCGATTTTCAAGTCACCCTTGCCCTGAGCGCATCTTTCACCGTTCACCGTTCACCTTTTATGGTCGAAGACCGGTATACCCGAATGGGTGCACCGTTCACCGTTCACCTTTTCTCTCGTCTCTCGCCTCTCGACGTTTCGTCGCCCACCAATAAGCGGCGACGAACGCCACCGTCCCGAACTCGTCCGCCAGCCAGTCGAAGATCGACGAATCGCGCCCCGGAATGCTGGCCTGATGCCATTCATCGGTCGCACCGATCACCGGCACCAACACCAGCGGAATCCATAGCCAGCGGCGGCCGACGCCGTGCGCCAGCAGCAACGCCATGCTGCCGTAGTAGAGGAAATGGGCGGCCTTGTCCCAGGGCGCCGGCAGCGGGATGCCAGCGCCAGTATCCGCACGCAGAAAAATTATCGCGGCCATAAAAAAAGCGGCTGCAATG
>JBKJUC010000100.1:0-4341 GCA_046590325.1 Burkholderiales bacterium
CGGGCATTCTTATGAATGTTCATTCGGCTGGGCTCCTTGAAAGGTCTGGGTGTTTGGCGACAACCAGTCTCTCAAATCCAGTCCGAATGAACAGTAACAACCTATTGGAACTTCACAGCTAGGGGCTAGGGGCTAGGGAATGGAAATCCGGAATTGAATGCCGTTCCAAACTTTTTTTAATTCGATTGGTTGGTCATTTCAGCACTAACCTCTGATTCCCTGCTCTTCCCTAGCCCCTAGCCCCTGCACTTCCCTAGCCCCTTTCTTTCAGGAACACTTGCACTTCGTCCCGATTCGGCGCCCCGCGCCTTCCTCCTGGCCGCGTGCATTTGATTGCGGCGGCTGCGCTGGCGAACTGAATCGCAGCGCCGGGCGACAGGCCTTCCGCGAGCCCCAATGCATAGGCGCCGTGGAACACATCACCCGCGGCCAGGGTGTCCACGACGCTCACTTCATAAGCAGGAAAGTGCTGCAGTTTTCCCGGCACGTCTCCTTCCATCCAGGTGACGCCCGCCGCGCCGCGGGTTACCGCAGCGACGCGCGCGCCTTTCGACAACACTCTGTGCAGGCCGCCTTCAAGGTCGTCGCCGGACCAGGCCGACAGGCCGCTTTCGGAAAAAATAACATGGTCGGCAATCCCGGTTAGCCGGTGCAGCACATCGATATCGGCGATCTCCGCGTCGAGGACGGCCGGAACGCCCTCGTCTCTCGCCGCGTGCAGCGCTTCAGCGGCACCTTCCGGCCATCGCACGTCGGCGAGTAGCGCGCCGGCGAATCCAATCTGTTCGAGCGGCAGCCAGTCAGCAGGAGCCTGCAATGCGCTGCCGCGATAGCCGACGACCATGCGCTCACCACGTTCGTCCACGATGACCGCTGAATGCGAAGAAGTCCTGCCCCGGAAGCGGCGCAGGTATTCGGTGTTCACGCCATCCGCCGCCAACTGCGAGCGAATCACATCGGCGACCGTATCTTCGCCGGTCGGCCCCCAGAACACCGCTTCACCGCCGAGGCGGGCGATTGCAGCGGCAGCGTTCGCCGCCATACCGCCGCCACTTTCCTCGAATCGATGCGCAGGGATCTTGCCGCTGTCCATGGGCCAGGCGTTGACGGCGAACACGCGGTCGAGGGCGGCGTGGCCGACGCAGATGATTCGTTCGCGCCGCGATTTCACGGTTATTGGACGCAGGGTGAATGGCGCGGAGCACCCGAAAGTGCTGCGTGCTGAGTGCTGTGTGCTGCGAGAAAGTCTTTGATTAATCTTGTGGACATGGCTTATACCAAACCTTTGCAAAACGCCTCGATTGCCTCGCTGAAGGCGCGCTTCTTCTCAGCACGCAGCACCCGGCACGCAGCACTTTCCGCCCCTCTATTTTTCACTCCTTGAGCCGAGCGCGAAGAACGGTTTTCAGAACTTTCCCGTAATTGTTCTTCGGCAGCTCGCTGACGAACAGATAGGACTTCGGCCGCTTGAAGCGTGCGATATGGTCGAGGCAAAGGGCATCGAGTTCCTGTTCCGCGATCCTGACGCTGTCGCGGGTCACGACAAATGCGACAACCTCCTCGCCCCAGTCCGCGTGCTGCCTGCCGACGACTGACACTTCGCTCACCGCGGGATGCTTGAGCAGCACTTCCTCGACTTCGCGCGGGTAGATGTTCGATCCGCCGCTGATGATCATGTCCTTGGAGCGATCGCGCAGCGTCAGATAACCGTCCGCGTCGAATGATCCGACATCGCCCGTATGCAGCCAGCCGTTGCGCAGCGTTTCCGCGCTGGCCTCGGGGTTGCCCCAGTAACCCCGCATCACGGACTCTCCCCGCACCAGGATCTCGCCGATCTCGCCTGCCGGCAGCGACTTGTCGTCATCATCAGCCACGCGGACTTCCACAGCGGGCTGGGCAATTCCAACAGAGGCCAGGCGCGCCTCATGGCGCGGATGGGCGTGATCGTTGATATCCGCTTTCGACAGCACGGTGATGGTCATTGGCGACTCGCCCTGACCATATATTTGTACGAAATGCGGTCCCATGGCATCGAGCGCATTGCGGATGTCCTGCTGGTACATCGGACCACCGCCGTAGACGATGGTCTTGAGCCCTTCGAGGGCGGGAGCATGACCACGCACATGCGCGACAAGACGGTGCACCATGGTGGGCGCTGCGAACATGTCTACCCCCCGCCAGGCACCTAACAGGGAGCAAATCTCCGCTGGATCGAAATGCCCGCTTTCAGGAATCACCTGGTTGGCCGCCGCCATGACGTGAGCACAGTTGTAGTGGCCGGAACCGTGCGACATGGGCGCCGCATGCAGGATGCAATCGCCGCGACCTATCGAGTCCACCGTGGCGAAGAAGCACAGCGATGTGGTCATCAGGTTGCGATGCGTGATCATCACGCCTTTGGGCCGTCCCGTGGTGCCGCTGGTATAGAACAGCCAGGCGGTGTCATCGGCGGGTATTTCCTCGACGCCGATGGAACGGGCGCCCTCCCGTAGCTTGCGATATTCGGTCGATCCCACCTCGATGATGCGTTCCAGAGCGGGCAGGCCTGGCTTTAAATCCGCGACGGATTGCGCAAGGTCCGGCGTCACGAAGCAGACGCGGGCTCCGGAGTTCTGCAGGATATATTCGAGTTCCTTCGGATGCAGCTTGGCATTCATCGGCACGGTGGCAAGGCCGGCCGTCCACGCCGCGTACCAGAGCTCTACGTATTCGGGACAATTGCCCATGGCCATCGCCATGCGATCACCGGGCCGCAGTTTCAACTCATCCCGGAAGCCCGCCGCCATTGTTGAAACCCGCTTCATCAGGTCGCCGTAGCGGATCCAGACCTTGTCGCCGACGGAGACAGCAGGATTATCGGGATAGGCGCGCGCCGCGCGCACGAGGAAGTTGGCGATGTTCATGAATGGCGGCCTGTGGCCAGCGGAAAGGTTAAGGGAAAAAGGAAAAAGTGGAAATTCCCCTGGACGGCGGTCGATTCTACTTTCACCTTTTACCTTTGAGCTTTCAGCTTCTTTTCACCAGCCACTGCTTCACTTCACACCGTATTTGGCGCGATAGTGCTGAACCATGACCCGGCGCGTCTGGCTATTGAGCTGCGCATTCTGCGGCTTTCCGGATCCTGGCATTTGCCTCTGCTGCGGCTTTTTCGTTCTTCGTTTCACCATCTTTTTGACATTTTTCCGTCGGGATTCCGGGTTTTAATTGCCAAATCCGGCCTCGGCACTATTCAGAGCCCCTGTCCGCTCATTTCGAACCTCTGCGAACTCCGGGAGTCATACCCGCGAATCATGGAAAGTCATTCGCTGAAAATGTCCGAAGCACCTCTGGCCCGCTGGGTACAGATCACCGGGTCGCTATTCCCCGACGATGCACAAATCACGCATCCGCCGGCTGGCGCATCGGTGTGGCTGAGGATTCGCTGGAAAATCCGCAACGATCCGAAGCGCCCGAACAAGCTGGCCCGAGGTATCAATATTTACTTCACCCGGGAATTCTGCAAGGCCTACGAATCCCTCGATCAGGCCGGCCAGGAAGCATGGGACGCGAAAGTCCGGGACATCCTGGCCGCGCGCTACGCCACCTTCGATCCGGACCACAACGCCCCCCACGGAGCGCCCATGCCCACCGAGTCGTGGTTCATGACGCCGGGGGCGATACGGTAAGGGCCGTGAATACGTGAATGTCGTGAATATCGTGAATGTCGGAAAACACGGTGGTAGGTCGACATTGACGCACGATAGAGGCCCGGAGGCCTGATCGCTATTGCGCGGAAGTACTTACGACATTCACGACATTCACGATATTCACGGCCGTTACGGCCTTTCAGGCCCGGTACTCAATCCCCTTCCGGTCCAGCATCCGCAGCAGCGCCTCCCAGCCCTTGTCGACTTCCGCGCCGTTCGGGCCCTGGAACTGTTCGTAACCCTTCAGCGCGGTTTCTTCGTCGATCAGGTTGATATGCTCCCGGCCACCGGCCAGGGCATCGATCTGGATCTGGCACGCGGTATCGAGGTAGTACATGAGCTCGAAAGCTTCACTGACCGACGCGCCCAAAGTCAGCAGACCATGGTTGCGCAGGATCATGGCCTTCGACGCCTTGCCGAGATGGGCGGCCATGCGGGACCGCTCATCGAGTTCGAGGGCAATGCCTTCATAGTCGTGATACGTGAGCATGCCGTAGGTACGCAGGGAATGCTGGCTGATGGGCAGCAGGCCGTGCTTCTGGGCCGCAACCGCAATTCCCGCCCGGGTGTGCGTGTGAATGACGGCGTTCACTTCGGGACGCGCCTCATGCACGCAGCCGTGAATCACGAAACCGGCGTAGTTGATTCCCAGGCC
>JBKJUC010000158.1:0-34844 GCA_046590325.1 Burkholderiales bacterium
CCGAGAAAGGTCGGGTGTTCGGAGAGGAAGTGCGCTGCATAGGGAACGGTCTGCTGGAAAACCGGCACGCCCAGGGTTTCCGCCAGATCTGCTGCTTCCTTGAAGGCATCGCGGGTCGCGATCTCATGGCCCGCGATCAGGACCGGATGTTCCGCCGCCAGCAGGCGGTCGGCGAGCCGTTCGAGTGCGGCGTCCGAAGGGCGCACGGCAGCGTCCACGTGCGTGGGCTTGCCAAGGTCAAGTGATGCCTCGTCGTCGAGGATGTCTCCCGGGAGGCTGATGAATACCGGACCGGTCGGCGGCGTCATCGCCACTTTCGCCGCGCGGCGCACGATGCGTGGCAGGTCCTGGACACGGGTGACCTCAATCGCCCACTTCACCAGCGGCTGTGCGATCGGCACCAGCGGGTCGTAGAGCATGGGTTCCATCAGGCCATGGCCTTGTTCCTGCTGCCCGGCCGT
Source organism: Burkholderiales bacterium (assembly GCA_046590325.1). GTDB lineage: Bacteria > Pseudomonadota > Gammaproteobacteria > Burkholderiales > JACQAP01 > JACQAP01. The sequence goes on from JBKJUC010000158.1 coordinate 462, forward strand.
CAGGATCACCGGCGAGCCGTAGAACTTGGCATTGAACAGCGAACCCATTGCGTTGCCGAGTCCGGGCGCGACATGCACGTTCGCCGCCGCAAGCCGTCCCGAAGCCCGCGCATAGCCGTCGGCCATCGCGACCACGAGCGCTTCCTGGAGCGCGAGCACGTACTTGATCTCCGGGTGATGCGCGAGCGCATCCATGATTGGCAGTTCGGTCGTGCCAGGATTGCCGAACATGTGGGTGATACCTTCGGACGACAGCAACTTGAGAAAAGCCGCGCGGCCGCTGACGGAGGGGGAAAGGGGAGGGCGATCCATTGGCATTGTGCGTACTCGTCGGGTGCTGGAGGGAAGTGCCGGTACGATACCGCGAAAGGACGGTAGCCGCTATTCGCGCTGCGGCAGGCACTTTGGACCACCGTCAGGAATCTTTCAGAGCCGCGCGGTCAGCAGGATATTGGCAAACGGCGTTCCTTCGCTCATCGGTTGCCGGTCGATGCGAAAGCCGAACCTGCCGAGAAGATCGGTCCAGTCGTTGATGGTCCTGCAGAAGAACTGCGTCGAAATACGGCCGCCCATGAGTATCGTGGAATGATCGATGATGCGCGTGAGCCTGAATCGCCAACCCGCTTCGGCATCCGCCACCCGCAGCAGCAGCCTTCCGCCCCCGCGTAGCGAGTGCGCGATTCTGTCCAGCAGCACGACCTGTTCGTCCTTGTTCAGATAGTGCAGCACATCGAAAAGGACTACGGTGTCCGTGTCGGGAAGTTCCACCTTGCGCAAATCGGCTGTCTGCACCGATGCGCTCGCGCCGAGCGCTGCCCGCGCCCACTTGGCTCTGTTGGCATTCATTTCGATACCCATCAGTTGCGAGGGCACCGGCGGTTCCGGCCAGCCCCGCGGCCACACGCCGGCCTGGTACTGGCGGCGCGCCGCGAGGAGTAGCGAGGCCAGCATGCTCTGGCCGCAGCCCAGGTCGAGGATACGTGCGCGGTGCGGAATCGAAGCGCTGCTTAGCATGGCCATGTAAATGGGGTCGAGGCCGAGCTTGCACCGGGCAAAGAAATACGGGTAGAGGCCCGCCCGCAGATAGGGCCGGGTTGAGGCATCGAGCAGGGCGCGGACTTCGGATTGCATCAACGCATCGCCATCGGCAAAGAGACGGATTTCAGACCCGCCGAGGCGATATTCTGCAACAGCGCGGGCAGGACTTCCAGAACCGGCGGATCCGTCGTGCCGGCGCGACGGTCATGCAGCAACAGCACATCGCCGGCCGCCAATCCCCGGGTGAGCCGGGCCAGCACGGATTGCGGATTCCGGTTGACCGTATCGAAGCCGCGCCGGGTCCACGTAATGTAGGTCAGCCCGAGACGGGCGATGACCGGATCCAGGAGAGGATTGCGGATTCCCATCGGCGAGCGGAAGAATGCAGGCGGCCGGCCGGTTGCCGCCGCGATGGCGTTTTGCGCCGCTGCGATTTCTTCGCCCAGGCCGCGCAAGCCGAAAAAACCGAAGAATCCAGAATGGCGCTGGCTGTGATTCTCCACGCTGTGTCCCCGTCGCACGATCTCCCTCACGACATCCGGATGCGCGGTCACTTTCCTGCCGATACAGAAGAAACTGGCCTTGGCCTGGTAACGGTCCAGCAGATCGAGTACCTGAAGGGTGATCTCGGGATCGGGGCCGTCGTCGAAAGTCAGGGCGATCTCGCCGCGCCGGGCCGCGGCTTCGGGCAGGCGCAGCATGTTCGGTCCCAGCATCCGGCTTTTGGGCCACATGCCGATCAGTCCCAGGATCGCATGATTGGCGACGAAGGCAGCCAGCACCCACGCCCACCATTGCGGCTGCACGACAACGGCAACCAGGCAGGCGAAATGGAAAACCACGGAGAGCCGGATCGCGATGCCCGGTTGCCAGGGCCGCGCCGCGTTGGTCGCGGCGGGCGGGATCATGGAGTCGGCTTGCCCCACGAATCGCGTAACGTCACCGAACGGTTGAATACCGGCGCGCCGGGCTTTGAGTCTTTTACGTCGGCGATGAAGTAGCCGTGGCGCTCGAACTGGAAGCATTCCTCGGGCTTCACGCTTTCGAGGGAAGGTTCGCAGTACGCCGTGATGGTCTGACGGGCATTCGGATTGATGTCCGCGAGAAAATCCCGCTCGGCGCCCGGATGCGGCACGGCGAACAGGCGGTCATAAAGCCGGATCTCTGCCTTGCAGGCATGCTTCGCCGAGAGCCAGTGGATGTTGCCCTTCACCTTGTAGGTGTCTGCGCCCGGTGTGCCGGACCTGGAGTCCGCGAACATCTCGCAATGCACTGCCGTGACATTGCCATTGGCATCCTTGTCGGCGCCGATGCACTTCAGGACAAAACCATAACGCAAGCGCACCTGATTGCCGGGGAACAGGCGGAAGTAGCCCTTGGAAGGCACCTCCATGTAATCCTCGCGCTCGATCCACAGTTCGCGGGAGAACGGCACGCTGCGCTTGCCCCACTCCGGTTTTTGCGGATGGTTCGGGGCTTCGCACGTCTCCTCCTGGTCCGACCGATAATTGTCGATCACCAGCCTTAGCGGGTCGAGCACGACCATGCGCCGCGGCGCGCGCTCGTTGAGGTCTTCGCGCATGCAGTCTTCGAGCACGCTCATGTCGATCCAGGAATCGGACTTGGAGACCCCGATGCGATCGGCAAACAGGCGGAAACCTTCCGGCGTGAAGCCGCGCCGGCGCGCGCCGACGAGGGTCGGCATGCGCGGATCGTCCCAACCATCCACATGTTTCTCCTCGACCAACTGGATCAGCTTGCGCTTGGAGAGCACCACATAGGAAAGATTAAGGCGCGCGAATTCGTATTGCTGGGGCAAAGGCCGCGCGAACACCCCGAACGCCGCCAGTTTTTCGAGGACCCAGTCGTAAAGAGGGCGGTGGTCTTCAAACTCGAGCGTGCACAGCGAGTGCGTGATGTTTTCCAGCGCATCCGAAATGCAGTGCGTGTAATCGTAAAGCGGATAGACGCACCACTTGTCGCCGGTCCGGTGGTGGTGCGCGTGGCGGATTCGATAGATCACCGGATCGCGCATGTTGATGTTCGGCGAGTTCATGTCGATCTTCAGGCGCAGCACGTGCGCGCCGTCGGCGAACTCACCGGCCTTCATGCGCCGGAACAGGTCCAGGTTTTCCTTGATCGACCGGCTGCGATGCGGACTGGCCTTGCCCGCTTCGGTCAACGTGCCGCGATATGCGCGCATTTCGTCGGCGCTGAGGCTGTCCACGTAAGCCAGGTCATGCTCGATGAACATTTCCGCGAACTGGTAGAGCAGGTCGAAATAATCCGATGCGTAGTACAGGTTCGGTTCCCAGCCGAAGCCCAGCCACTTCACTGAATCGAGGATGGTGTCGACATACTCGGTGTCTTCGGTCACCGGATTGGTATCGTCGAAGCGCATGTGGCAACGGCCGTCGTACAACAGCGCCGTGCCGAAATTCAGGCAGATCGATTTGGCATGGCCGAAATGGAGGTAACCGTTCGGCTCGGGCGGAAACCGGGTGCGAATTTGCGCCGGGTCGGGCGGCGCACTGGCGTGCGTCGATGCCGGACCGGGTTTGCCGCCCCAGGTGCGGGAAGCATTTTTTCCGCCCTCGAGGTCGGCCTCGATGATGTTGCGGATGAAATTGGTGATCTGGGCGTGGGAATGCGGCTGCGCCTTGTCGCCGGTAGCTGGTTTGTTCACGCTGGCTGACGGAATGATTGAAAACGGACAGCCGCAATCTTAATGCCTTGGCGGCTTGCCGTGGGCGAAACCTGTGCTTTCCGGGCGCGCTGGCACCTGGAAATTACGGCGTGCGTCCATCCGCTCCCGTTCAACGACTTAGCCCTATCGATTCGTTGACCGCAAAGGACGCAAGGTACGCGAGGGAAAGCCAGGAGCAGAACGAAGAATTATCCTGAATGCTGATATCGGTGGTCCTTTTGGCGCCGCACCGACGATTCGCTTGCCGTAAGCATTTCCCCGGATCAGAGCTACCCTCGCGTCCTTGGCGTCCCTTGCGGTTAATGACTATCGAATTATTTCGTACTACGCCTAACCCCGTTGCCGAAAAAAGCCCGTTTACATGAGCGCACCTACCCAACCCGAAAGGAATGCTCATGCTCTGCCGCCGACTGCATGCCCCGTTCGCCCTGCTGGCCCTGACTGCCTCGATGGCCGCTTCCGCCGCGGACGAGGGGTCTCACGCCCTGACCATCTATAGCACTGCCACTGCGGGTTCGATCTCGCCCGAACAGTATAGAAACGGCGGCAGCGGGCAGAGCCTGCCCGGCTACGCAACCGTGCGCCACGAACGCGACATTCCTCTCACCGCGGGCCGCAATACCATTCGCTTCACCGACGTCGCGGGACTGATCGATCCCACCACCGTGTCGTTTTCCTCCCTCATCGATCCGATCGGCACGCGGGTCGTCGAGCAGAATTTCCAGTTCGACCTGGTCAATACCGAAAAACTCCTGACCAGGTTCATCGACCGCAACATCTCGATCGAGCGGACGGTGGGCAACAAGATCGAAATCCTCGAAGGCACGCTGCTGTCGACGCAAGGCGGCATCGTGATCCGGGAGGCCGACGGTTCCGTGCGCACCGTTCCCTACAATTCCGGGGTGAAGCTGCCCTCGTTGCCCGGCGGCCTCATCACGCGGCCGACACTGGTCTGGGACGTGAATGCCGGCAAGGCGGGCGCGCACAAGACCCGTGTTTCGTACCAGACCGGCGGCATCACCTGGTGGGCCGACTACAACCTGACGTTCTCCGAAGGCGCGAACGCCAATACCTGCAAGCTGGATGTCGGCGCCTGGGTCAGCATTATCAACCAGTCCGGCGCGAGCTATTCGGATGCGAAAATCAAGCTGGTCGCCGGCGACGTGCACCGCGCTGACAACCTGGGAGCCGCCGCACCGATGATGGCAAAACGTGCGATGTCGGACATGGCTCGCGAGGAAGCGGCGGGCTTCGTCGAGAAAAATTTCTTCGAATATCACCTCTACACGCTGGGGCGCCCGAGTTCCCTGCCTGAGAATTCCACCAAGCAGATTGAATTGTTTCCGAAGGTCTCCAACGTCGCCTGCGAGAAGACGCTGGTTTACGCGGGCCAGGCCGGCCAATGGTATGGCGGCGGCGTGATGACCGATCGCAACTACGGCATCACCGGCAACAAGAAGGTCGATACCTGGCTGTCCTTCAAGAACCGCAAAGAAAACGGCATGGGGGTCCCGCTGCCCTCGGGCCGGGTGCGCGTTGCCAAGCTGGATACCGCGGACGGCAGCCTGGAATTCATCGGCGAGGACCGCATCGACCACACCCCTAAGAACGAAACCCTGCTGCTCAAACTGGGGAGCGCCTTCGACGTGGTCGGCGAGCGCCGCCAGGTGGATTTCAAGGTGGACTCGAACCGCAATACCATGACCGAGGAAATAGAGGTCAAGATCCGCAACCGCAAGGACGAACCGGTCACGGTCGTCGTGAAGGAAAACCTCTACCGCTGGACCAACTGGAAAATCACCCAGGCGAACCAGCCTTACGAGAAGCAGGATTCGCGGACCATCCACTATCCCGTGACTGTGGCAGCGGATTCGGAGGCTGTTGTGCGATATACGGTGCGGTATACGTGGTGAGCGTCGTCTATGGCCGGCCGGGGGTCGGCGTTAGGGGCGCTGACGCAAAGGATGCGAAGGAAAAGCAAGAAAGGACGCAAAGGAAAGCGAGCGGATCGAAGGATAAGAGAAATTAGGGTCAGGCTCGAAATTTGAACTTTATTGGTCTGCCCTTCACCATCCGGTTGTCCCCGTGGCACCTTTCCACGGGCCGACAATTTCCCCCGTGACCCACCCGCCATAGAACCCTCCGTCCTGAGCCCTCACGCGCTCGTCGTCCACGAAGCAAGCCACGCGCCCCGGGTAAACACAGAAGCGGTCCGCGATCGCTTCGTAGGGCGCCTTTGGCGACGGGTACGACCAGGCGACACTGTCCAGTTTCACATCGCCGCAGACAATGGACCAGTAGAGCGCGCTCCCCTTCCATTCGCAGTGCGAACTTCCCATCTGTGGCGTCTCTGCCAGCAGGTCGAGTCGCGCGTCTGCGAACGGAAGGTAAAACGTCGGCGGGCTCGCTGTCTCGAGCATGCGCAAGGCACGACGCGTTCGGACGATCTCCACGTCACCCACCCGTACCACCACCTCCCGCATGTCCGGAACAAGGCGCGGCGGACGCGGGTAATCCCACACCGATTCCTGGCCGGGACCCGGTACCCGGGCAAACGGGGGACGATCATTGCCGCTGTAGCGCCAGAGTGCAGACATTTCCAGGCCGGAGGATAAAAGAGACGGAGGTGTTGGTGGACTCGAACCCACATTCTTCGCCAGAACGATAATTCCGTCCCGGCTCAATTCAATTCAATTCTTTCGCGCCACCTGTCGGCGCAACATTTCGACGCGCCGTGCATTGGTGCCCAGGTCGCTGATCCCGAGCCGCGAAGACGATTGCACCTGGATCAATCCGGAGTCGGAAACAAAAAGCAACAGGACATCGTCGCTGAATTTCAGCGCCGGCGTCGTAACAACCGCCTGCAGGAAATCGCCGTCCTCGACGGTAATCGTCCAGTCCTGCTGTGTGGCGATCCACGCCTTGAGTTGCTGCCATTGCCCTGCGTCAGCCTTGATCGGCTTGACGGCCTGAACGCCGCGACCCGACTGGCTGTTCACGCAGTGCGGCAACCAGCCGCATTCCGGAAATGTCGTGGCCGTCGCCGGCCTGGTAGGAACGGCGCTGCAGGCGCCCAAGAATAACATCGGGGCCAAGGCCAGAACGCAGCGGCAGTGGGTGGAAAATCTCATGGACAGGATCCTTTCAAAGAAACGGGTGCTGGTCGATTTTCCCTCCACCATTGCGCGGGGAAACGGCCTCTTGCCGGACGACTCTAATCCTGGGGTGCAGGTCGAATCAAACACTAGACTCCATGCATTTCCGGAGGTTCAGAGGGAATTTTCAGCAGACCCTCTACCGCACCTGGGGCCAGAATATCCCGCCGGCCGATACCATCCGCGCCGGCAGGTATTCTTGCCGGGGATGCGCCGCGCGTGCTGAGGCTGACTTTCATTTGCGGGAGTTCGCCCGGATGATCTTTGAGAAATCGGGCCCCACGTCCCCGCGTTGAGCGATGCCGTCGATCCGATGGGCGGCCTGCACGGTTTCGAACGGCTTGTCGGTCGGGATCAGTCCGACTTCGTATGCCAGCTCGTCGGAATAGGCCGGCAGGATGACTTTGTAGCTGAAGGGAATTCGCTGCGAGATGGTATTGACGTGGCGGACGATGTTCGTCGTGCAGTTGTTGGTCAGCGTGTTGTAGAACTCGGGCTCGTCAGCGAGCTTGTTGGCGCGTTCCAGCATTTCGACGAACACCCGCCGCATCTTGTCCGCTGTGGTGTTGGCCGGATAAAGGTAGACCGGATCGCGGCGGTAGTTGGTTCTCAGGCCGATGATGTCGCGTTCGTCGCCGACCACGTACATCAGTTCGTATTGCCGCAACAGTCCGCGCAGCGGCGTGAAGGTTTCCCCGCGCTCCTTGCGGATCTCGACCGAGATCGCCACGTATTCGCCGCCGAAACCGAAGCTGAGGAACGTATGCGCGATTCCCGGCGTGTCGCCGAATCTCTCCACCACGAACCAGACGGAATCGAGCTTGCGCAGGTCGTAGCTGCGCGTTTCATGGTGAATTGTGTACTCGCTCTCCGACGAGTAGGAAGAATTGCGGACGTTGGCGACGACTACGGTGTCGCCGGAGAATGTCGCCCTGGGCATGATGCTCTGGTCGGGCGACCAGTCGCGCGCCATGGAGGGCCGCTCGAACAGATGCACGTACAGGAACGGCAGCAGTGCGAGGGCGGCCGCCAGTGCCGTGATCCGGGGGCCGATGCGCATCATTCGGCCCTTGCGCCGGAGTCTTTCACGACTTTCGTCCACGTGGCCGTTTGCTGGCGCAGGAACGCTGCGAAATCCTGCACGCTGCCGCCGCGCGGATCGACTCCCTGGGCATGAAATAACTGCGCGACTTCGGCGAGCCCGAGTATCCGGTTGAATTCCGCGTTCAGTTTTGCGACGACCGGTGCGGGGGTGCCGGCCGGGGAAACAACGCCGAACCAGACCGATACGTCAAAACCGGGAACGCCGGATTCGGCCACGGTCGGCACATCGGGCAGGAAAGCCGAGCGCTCCTGGCTCGATACGGCCAGCGCGCGCAGTTTTCCCACCTTGACATGCTGTATCACATTCGGAACGTTGTCGAACATCGCGTCTACCTGCCCGCCGATCAGGTCGGTGACCGCGGGCACGCTGCCCTTATAGGGAACGTGGACCATATCAACACCAGCCAGGCTGCTGAACAATTCCATCGACAGATGATTCGAAGAGCCGTTTCCGGCAGAAGCATAGTTCAGCCCGCCCGGTCTGGATTTCGCAAGCCGGATGAGATCCGGCACCGACTTCGCTGGAAGTGCGGGATTGACCACCAGCAGGTTGGGCGTGCCGGCCGCGAGTATCACCGGCATGAAATCCTTTGCCGAGTCGTAAGGCAGTTCCTTGTAGAGGCCAGGATTGACGGCGAACGCGAACGAGACGATCAGCAGCGTGTAGCCGTCCGCAGGTGCGTTCGCGGCGAGACCGGTGCCGATGGTCGTGCCTCCACCAGGACGGTTGTCGACGATGACCGGCTGCTTCCAGGACGCCGTCAGTTTCCGGCCCAGGGTCCGCGCCAGAGTGTCGTTGAATCCGCCTGGCGGGTAGGGCACCACGATGCGGATCGGCTTGTTCGGGTAGCCTTCGGCAAATGCGAAGGGCGATGAGCCACAGAGGACACAGAGAGCACAGAGGAAAACGAAAACTGGGACGAGGTTGACATGAGGTGCTCGCGACACATACGCCGCATATTCAACGGGGCGGCCTGCCATGGTGACCGATGCGCGATGCCGGAACTTCATATCTCGACTGCTCCTCCGGGTTTTTCTTTCCTCTGTGCCCTCTGTGACCTCTGTGGCTAAATTTTCTTCCTGAGATCGAGAAACCGTTTCATTGCCGCCTGCGGTTCGCCGCTGGCGTAGGCTTCCTTCTGCGCGATCTTGGCCTCTTCCAGCGCAGCTTCGAATCCGGCCTGGGTGAGCTTGCGGAAGCGCTGCTTCGTAAGCCGCATCGCGGTGGGCGCAAGTTTGGACATTTCCCCCGCCAATCCCAGCGCCTTGTTCATGACTTCGTTGCGCGGCACCAGGTGATTCAGGATGCCGATCTCGTAGGCGGTCTTGCCCGAAATCAGCTCGCCGGTCAGTGACAGTTCGATGTTCTTCGACAGGCCCAGGTGCATGGTCATCAGGTAGGAACCGACGATGCTGGCGAGTCCCGCCTTGATTTCGGGCTGGCCGAGTTTCATTTCCGGGTAGCCGATGCGCAGATCGGCGCACAGGCCGATCTGAAATCCCGCTCCGGCGGCGGTGCCGTTGAAAGCCACGATGCAGGGCTTGTCGAGATCGCGCACCGCCGCATACATGGCGTGCTGGCGCGTGAGCCAGGAATCGATGTCGCCGACACCGTATTTCGACGTCTCGTCGAGATCCTGGCCGGAACAGAAGGCGCGCTCACCGGCCCCGGTGAGGACGATGGCCCTCACCGCGTCGTCCTTGTTGAGTTCGCCCAGCAGCGTAACCAGGGTCTCGCGCATCTCGACGTTGATGGCGTTGAGGACCTCAGGCCGGTTAAGGATGACGACTGCGGTGGCGTCGCTGCGATCCAGATTGATGCTGTTGGCCATGGCTGGTTTCCGGTCAGACGTAACTTGGGCCTTCGATGACCGGATGCGCCGCGAGAAAACCTTCATCCAGCTCGACGCCTATGCCTGGCGCCTCGAGCGGTATGACGCATCCGTCTTTGTCTAAACTGTAGGGCATCGACACCAGTTCGTCCCTGAACAGGTTGTTCTTCGAGACGTCTGCTTCGAAGTAGCCGGCATTCTCGATGGCGGCGAGGAAGTGGATGCTTGCGGCCATGTTTAGGCCGGTCATCGAGGAATGGGGGTGGATTGGCAGCTTCCAGCACGACGCCAGGGCGGCGATGCGCAAGGCCTCGGTGATGCCGCCGGTCTTGGACAAGTCCGGCTGCAGGATCGTGATGGCCCCGTCTTCAATGACGCGGTTGAACTCGAAGCGGGTGTAATGATTTTCGCCGGCCGCAAGCGGCGTCCGTCCATAGCGCGCCGCTTCCCGGTACGACAGGTAATCGTGCGCGGGAAACGGTTCCTCCAGCCAGCCGACGTTGTATTCGTCCAGGGCCGGCATCACCGCGCGCACATCGGCCACGTCATAGCCGGTATTGGCATCGGTCAGGATCACGAGATCGTCGCCGAGGGCCTTGCGCACTGCAGCGATGCGCTCGACATCGCGGGCGACGGTATCGCCGATGCGCAGCTTGATGGCCCTGTAGCCGGCTTCAACATGGGGCCGGGCTTCGGCGACAAGAGTCTTGGGATCCTGATAGCCCAGCGAAACACCGCCGGCATAGGCGGGCACCGGTTTGCTGCGGCCGCCCATCAGCTTGTACAACGGCAGCTTGAGCGCCTTTCCGCGAATGTCCCAGAGCGCCATATCGATCCCGGATAACGCGAGGCAGGCGCCAGCGCCCATGCCGTGGCTGGCGAGCTGCTTGTCGTAGACCTTCTTCCAGACGCCGGTAATGTCGTTGGCGTCCTGGCCGACAACCAGCAACCGCAGCGTGGTATTGACCAGGTGCGCAACCGCGCCCGGGCAGCGGCCATGGTGTGCTTCGCCCCAGCCCGTGATGCCGTCCGCCGTGGAAACCTTGACGATGACGGCATCGCGCTTGACGGTGCGGCCGATGCCTAGCGTCACGGCATCTTTCGGATCCACCGGAAACGACGTCGGAAACGCGCGTACGTCGGTGATGCGCAAGCCAGTCATGCTCTCCCCCCTCAGGTTGTGCCGCCGGTCTGCCGTTTGCCTACTTCAGCAGGTCGACCGACACTACTCTATATGCTGGTTTGTAGTTTGCGGTGAACTTCGGGGAATGATGCACGGCCGGATAGCCGGTTGCCGCAATGTTTCCGACCCACGCAATGACATCCTGCGCGGGCCACGGAATGCCACCGGCCGCCGCAAGATCGCCGAGGCAACCGCAGAACTTTACGAGTTTTTCCATAGACGGCGGATAGCTGTTCGCCGTCTCGACGAATGCGTCGCACAAATCGTCGAGGGCCCCTCCGCCCGCCAGAAATGGCCGCAGATGTATGCGGGCGAGCTTGCCGTCGGGCGAAATCACATCACGGACCGGTTCATCCGGTCCGTCGCGCAGGGAGGCCGCTTCGGCTTCCAGGCGGGCGCGCGCATCTGTTTTGTCCTTGACGGCATGACCCGGCCCGAGCGCAGCCTGGTGAAGCAGCTTGTAGACATCTTCCAGTTGCATCTGCGGGTAGCGGCTGAAATGTTGGGATATGACCTGATCGACAAACTTCATTGCTGCTCCCGGCTATGCACAGATGCGCATGTTAATCCAAGGAAGAAGCGTTGCGGTTATCCGTGAACGCGGGGGCTCGGCAATCCCGGATGGGAAGAGTAAGGTCCCCAGGTCGTTTGGGACAGTGGGCGACGGTACCCGGATTGCGTTGCAACAACACCGTCACAGGCCGGTTCTTGCAGGGTTATGGTCCCTGCAGCAGGCGAAACGCGACGCGGACCGTGACCATCATTGATCGGGAAGGAACCGCGAGTGGTGCGCGCAGTCGCTAACGCTGTTTACCCGCCAGCTCGCCCAGGCGCGCGATCGCCTGCTCGACCTTCGGGGACCAGGGTTCGGCGCAGCCGATGCGCATGCAATTCCGGTAGCGGTCGGTCGCGGTGAACAGCACGCCCGGGCCGAATGAGACGTTGTTGCGCAGCGCCTGCTGGAACAGTTCGACCGAGTCGCGGCCCTCGGCCAATTCCACCCAGAGGATGAAGCCTCCCGCCGGCCGCGTGATGCGAGTGCCTGCGGGGAAATATTGCGCGATGGCCGACGACATGTGGGCGATCTGGTCGCGGAACACGCGGCGCAGCGAACGCAGTTGCCGTTCATAGCCACCGCTGGCAAGGAACTCGGCGATGACCAGTTGCAGAATTTCCGGACAGCCGACGGAATTGATGAACTTCAGCATCTGCACCTGCGCATGCCAGCGTCCGGGCGCGACCCAGCCGAGCCGGAAGCCGGGTGCGAGCGTCTTTGTGAAGGAGGAACAGAGCATCACGTTGCCGCTGCGGTCGAAGGCCTTTGCCGGAAGCGCGCGATCATCGCCGAAGTGCAGGTCGCCGTATACGTCATCTTCGATAAGCGGCACGCTGCGCTTGTCGAGCATTTTGACCAGGCGCTTCTTGTTCTCGTCGGACATGGTGAAGCCGAGCGGATTCTGCGCATTCGGCATTGCGATGACCGCGGCGATCTTCGACCTGTCGAGTGCGAACTCGAGCGCGTCGAGTGAAATGCCTTCGCGCGGATGGGTGGGGATCTCCAGCGCCTTGATGCCGAGACTTTCGAGCGTCTGCAGCAGCCCGAAGTAAGTCGGCGATTCGAGCGCTACGGTATCGCCCGGTTTGACAACCGCGCGCAAGCAGAGATTCATCGCTTCCATTGCGCCGTTGGTGACGATGATGTCCTTGGCGGCGAGGTTGCAGCCCAGCTCGAGTGACCGGCGGGCGATCTGGCGGCGCAGCTCCTCGTTGCCCGGGGGCAGGACGTACTGGGTCAATGCGAGGGGCTTGCGGCGGGCGATGGACGAAATCAGGCGCTGTAGCTTGCCGGTAGGCATGTACTCGGGCGGTGGGCAGGCCGTGCCGAACGACATGATGCCGGGCCGGCGGGAATCGAGTACATCCTGAACCAGTGCGCTGATGCCTACCAGTTTCGCAGCCCTGGGCGGATTGGAAATCGAAGGCTCGTCGGCGATACGGGTCCGGTGACGGACGTAGTAGCCGGCGTTCGGCCGCGCCTCAATGAGGCCCCGGTTCTCCAGGACTTCGTAGGCGCGCAGCACCGTGGCGACGGACACGCGGCGCTGCACGGAAAGCCGCCGGACGGAAGGCACCCGCTCGCCGGGACGCAAAGTGCCCGCGGAAATCATGACGGAAATCGAATCGGCGACGGTCTCGTACAGTACGGTCTGGGTCATGGAGGCACTCTAGGCAGCAGCCCGGCCGCCGAACAGGCACAGCGGCCGCTACATTGGACCAGAACAGTTTGCCGCTTCCTCAACTGTTATGGAAACAATTTCAGTTTTCTGAATCTGTTATGGTCGCCATCCCGGGCATAGCATGGGCGCCATGAAAGTGGATATCGAAAGGGCGACCATGGATCTCGAAAGGATGCAGATCATCAGACTGCGCGGGGCGAGAGGCGTACGGCTTTGCTGCCGCGGAGGAAGCCTGTGGGTCACGCAGGAGGGACTGGCGCGGGACGATTTCCTGGTGCCGGGCGTCAGTCAGGTGATCGAGACGGACGGCATGGTAGTGATCGAAGCGATGCTGGCGTCCTCGCTCACCATCGATTCGCGAAAGCCACCGGTCGTTGAAGTGTCGGCGGGCCTCGAGCCGCGCACCGCCTGATTTCGTGCCTCAGGCGTTGCCGCGGCTGTTGCGGTGACGCCTGTTCCCTGTTTCCCTTCTTCGGCACGCCTCCCGTGCGGCCGTGCCAGTTAACTCCAGCGGAGCGATTCCGCGCGCATGCGATCCTGGAATTGAGCAGGCGTGCGCGCCGTTGACCTTCATGCCCATCGCGGCGAGGCGCCGGGCGTGCCTTCGGGTATAGTTCAGCGGAATCGGGGAACTTTAAAGTTGACACCACACACTCTCGAAGTTCTGCGCATTCTGGAAGACGGGGAATTCCATTCCGGAGAAGCCGTCGGGCGCTCACTCGGGATCACCCGTGGTTCGGTATCGAATGCGCTGGCCGATGTTGACGATCTGGGCCTCAGCGTGCTCAAGGTTCATGGCCGCGGCTACAGACTGTTGACGCCGGTGCAGTGGCTCTCACGCGAGGCGATCCAGCGCCATCTCGGCAGCCAGGCGCGGCGCTTCACCCTGGAAGTCGTGGATGAGACCGAATCGACCAATACCGACCTGACAGCCGCCGCCGCCCGCGGCGCGCCCTCGGCGAGCGTAAGAGTGGCGGAGTTCCAGACCCGAGGGCGCGGCCGGCGCGGGAGGGACTGGCATTCCGGCCTGGGCGGGGCGCTGACGTTCTCCTTGCTGTGGCGCTTCGAACAGGGCGCGGGCTTTCTGTCCGGCTTGAGCCTCGCGGTCGGGGTGGCCCTGGCGCGAGTGCTGCGCCGTCACGGTGCCGCCGATGTCATGCTCAAGTGGCCGAACGACCTGCTCTGGCGGCATCTCAAGGTCGCGGGCATCCTGATCGAGTTGAGCGGCGATGTCATGGGGCCGACCGCGGCGGTGATCGGCATCGGCCTCAACCTGCGACTTCCCGAATCGGTAAAGGCGCGCATTGACCAGCCGGTGGTGGATCTGGCGAAGATGGGCATCGACATGGACCGCAATCACCTGTTCGCGGAGATCCTCGCCGAGCTCGACTCCGTGCTGGAGGTGTTCTCGGCAGAGGGATTTGCGCCTTTCCGCGATGAATGGAATGACGCGCATGCCTATCAAGATAAAATGGTGCGGCTGAAGATGCCGGACCAGGTCGAGTTCGAGGGCCGGGTGGAAGGCGCGGCCGAGGACGGCGCGCTCACGATCTCGACACGTACGGGGCCGCGCAAGTTTTATGGCGGCGAGTTGAGTCTCAGGCCAGTCGGTTAAAGGAATCCAACAGCAGTGCTGAACACCATCGACGATCCAACGTGATACTTGCAGTGGATGCCGGCAACAGCCGGATCAAATGGGCGTTGCACGATGGCCGGGCCTTTGCGAAAGAGGCCTGGGTGGCGCTGGCCGATGTTCGCGATCTTGGCCAGGCGTGGACGCCGCTGCCGCCGCCGTCCCGCATCGTGATCGCGAATGTCGCGGGCGATGCGGTGCGCGATGGCTTGCGCGAGTCGTTCGGTTTGTGGAATGCCGAAGTCATCTGGGTAGCCGGACAACGCAGCCAGTGCGGCGTGACCAGCCTCTACGACGTTCCCGCCCAGCTCGGACCCGACCGCTGGGCGGCGCTGATCGGAGCCTGGCATCTTGAAAAGGGCGCCTGCCTGGTCGTCAATTCCGGCACAGCCATGACGGTGGATGCTCTGAACGCTGCCGGCGAATTCCTTGGCGGGTTGATCGTTCCAGGCTTCGATCTCATGCACCAATCCCTCGCCCGCAGCACCGCTTTGTTGTCGCCCGAGAAGGGCCGCTATGCGGCCTTTCCCCGCAACAGTGCCGACGCAATCACCAGCGGCGCGATCCAGGCCTTGTGCGGTGCCGTCGAACGCATGAAAAACGAAATGGCCGCCGCGGGACAGGGCGAACCTGCGATAGTGGTCGCCGGCGGAGCGGGCGGCGTCCTCGCGGAGCATCTGCGGATGCGCGCGCGATACGTCGAACGACTGGTGCTCGAAGGCCTCGTATGTATCGCAGGTGACACACGGTGAAATGGATTTTTTTCCTGCTGCTGGCGGCGAACCTGATATTCGGCGGATACGTCTACTTGCGGGAGCACGCGCCGAACCCGGATGCGCAACTGGTTCGCGCGCAACTGAACGCCGATCAGTTGCGAATCGTTCCGCCACGGGAGAAACCGGTTGCTCCGCCGGTGCCCCCCGTATCTACGGTTCGGGCCGCTGCTGCGCCCGCCTGCATGGAATGGGGAAGCTTCAGCAGCGGAGAGCTTGCTCGCGCGCAGAGTGCCGTCGATCGCCTGGCGCTGGGAGACCGGGTGGGTCGCATCGAGGTTCCGGTCACGGCCGGCTTCTGGGTCTATATCCCTCCGATGAAATCGAAGGCCGACATGGATCGCAAGGCGGTGGAACTCAAGGAACTCGGCATCATCGACCACTATCCGGTGCTGGAGACGGGGCGCTGGAGGTACTCGATTTCGCTGGGTATCTTCCGCAGTGAAGAGGGCGCGAAAAAGTATCTTGCGGCCCTGCGCGAGAAGGGCGTGCGTTCGGCAATTGCGGGCAAGCGCGAGCAGCGCATCAACCAGACCGCGTTCCTGGTGAGGGACCCGACCGCAGCGGACTCGGAAAACCTGGTCGTTCTCAAACAGCAATTTCCGGGCACCGACCTGCGAACCATCGAGTGCCCGGTTTCCTGAGGCGGGTCGAGCTTGCTCAGGCCGCGACCAGCGCCCTCGTGCCGCTGCCGTCTTCCCTCAGTTCCAGCCGGCGCGCATGGTATTCGTTCAGCGCCAGACGATGGCCGACGCTGATCATGGTGGTCTGCGGCAGGCGTTCCTTCAGCAGCTTGAACAATTTTTGCTCATTGGCCTCGTCGAGGGCGGAAGTGGCCTCGTCCATGAACAGCCAGTCGGGCTTTTGCAACAGGGCGCGTGCAAAGGCGATGCGCTGCTGTTCTCCGGGCGAGAGCTGCAGCGCCCAGTTCTGCTGCTCATCGAGGCGGCTTGACAGCTGCGGCAGTCCGACAGCATTCAGCGCTTCGCGCAAAGCCTCTTCCGAATACGGCGAATTGTCCCGCGCCGGGTAGCTGACGACGTCGCGCAAGGTGCCTAGCGGCAGATAGGGTTTCTGGGGCAGGAACAGCCTGGAGAGGCCCTTGGGCATGTGAACCCGCCCCGAGCCGAATGGCCAGATACCGGCGATTGCCCGGAACAGCGTGCTCTTGCCCGACCCTGAAGGCCCCTGGATCAGGACGCTTTCCTGCGGGGCGATGCTGATGTTGGAGGCCTCGAGCAGGGGCGATCCGTCCGGCAGTTCGAGCGAAACATTTTCTAGGGCAAGCCCGGTACCGCCGTCTTCGACGACCTTGACGCCTTCAGCGTGTGCCGCCTGCTGACGCGCATTCTCGATGGCGTCGTGGAAACCGAGCAGGCGGTCCGAAGTGGCCTTCCACGAAGCGAAGCTGGCATAGGCGCCAATGAACCAGGATAGCGAACCCTGTACCTGGCCGAACGCATTGGAGATCTGCATCAGTCCGCCGAGCTGGATGGTGCCCGCGAAATAGCGGTTGCCGGCCACCAGAAAGGGAAAAATCACTGCAGCCTGGTTGTAGCCGATGGTGAAAGTATTGAGGATTTTCTGACGCTTCATGATGCGCCACCAGTTGTCGACCACATTGCCGAAACGCTGGCGGAAATTCCGCATCTCGTCCGCTTCGCCGCCATAGAGCGCCACGCCTTCGGCGTTCTCGCGGAAGCGAACCAGGCCGAAGCGGAAGTCGGCTTCGAACCGCTGCTGGTTGAAGCTGAGGCCGATCAGCGATTTGCCTATCTTGTGGGTGATCCAGGTGCCGACGATTGCATAGAGCAGCGCCGCCCATACCATGTAGCCGGGAACCACGATTTCTCCACCGCCGTAGGGTATCGGCAGCGGACCGGACAATCCCCAGAGAATGCCGATAAACGAACCCAGCGTGACGACGGCGTTGAGGAATCCGAGCGACAGTGTCAGTGTTTCATCCACGAACAGCTTGAAGTCCTCGGCAATACGCTGATCCGGGTTGTCGGCGAGATTGCCGGCCAATTGCAGCCGGTAGTAAGCCCGGTCGGCGAGCCATTGCTTCAGATAATCGTCGGTCAGCCAGCGGCGCCAGCGGATCTGCAGCATCTGGTTCAGGTAGAACGCATACACCGCCATCGCGATGTAGAGGGTCGCCAGCATGGCGAAACGACCCATCAGCTTCCAGAAAGCCGCCTTGTCCTTTTCCTGCAACGAATTGTAGAAATCGTTGTACCACGTGTTGAACTGTACGTTCATGTACACCATGGCCAGAGTCAGTCCGATCACAGCGGCGAGCAAGAGCCATGCGGTGAACCGCTCCTCGGACGTCCAATAGGGTTTGATCAGGCGCCACACATCGCGCAGGAATGATTTTCTGACAGGCATCGGTGCTTCCTTCGGGAAGAAATCAGGTCAGGTACTGCGAATGCGGGTAAGCAGGGCGGTGGTGGAGCGCTCGAACTGGAACGGAATGGAGTGAACCTTGCCGCCCCATTCCAGAACTTCCCTGGCGCCGACGATCTTGTCGACCGGCCAGTCGCCACCCTTGATCAGGACTTCGGGCCGGCACGCCAGGATCAGTTCAAGAGGCGTATCCGTTTCGAACCAGGTGACAATGCTCACGCTTTCCAGTGCGGCCGTTACGGCAAGGCGGTCTTCAAGGGGATTGACGGGCCGGTCGGGACCCTTGTCGAGCCGTTTGACCGAAGGGTCGGAATTGAGTGCGACGACGAGGCTGGCGCCGAATGCCCGCGATTCGGCCAGGTAAGTGACGTGTCCGCGATGGAGCACGTCGAAGACGCCGTTGGTGAACACGAGGGGGCGCGGCGCGGCGCGCAGCCGTGCCGGCAGTTCCTCGGGCGGACAGATTTTGTTTTCGAATGTAGCTGGTCGGGGCACGGCGCCGTCTCGGGTTCGCGCCATCATACATGGCGAGGACATTGGCCGGGCACGCAGCCGCCGTCGATCAGGCGACTGCGGCGACCAGTTGCCTGCGGTAGCGGGAAAGCGCCTGTATCGATTCGAAGGGTTCGTTGAACAGGCTTGAGAGGTTGTGCAGGATCATTTTGATGACTTTCGCTTCCCAGTCGCGGTCGAAACTGATCTGCGTGTCCAGCCATCGTTCGAGCCACTCCGGATCGGGCAGCCGGCTTTGCACGGTGTCATTGGGAAACAGGTCCTTGCTGACGTGCAGGTTGGTGGGGTGAAGCGGTTTGCCGCTGCGGCCGCTCGATGCCATCAGCAGGCCGACCTTGGCGAAAGCCCTCCTGGCGGTATCACCGAATGTCTCCAGGGCTTTTTTCATATAGCGCAGGTAGGCCCCGCCGTGGCGGGCTTCGTCACGCGAGATGATGCCGTAGATTTTCCGGATCAAAGGCTCGGTGTGCCATTGCGAGGCGCAGCGGTACCAGTGGTTGAGCCGGATCTCGCCGCAGAAATGCAGCATCAGCGTTTCCAGCGGCGGCGCGGGATCGAAATCGAAGCGCACCGCGTGCAGCTCGGCTTCGGTCGGCATGAGATCGGGACGGAAACGGCGCAGGTACTCGATCAGAACCAGCGAATGCTTCTGCTCCTCGTAAAACCACACGGACATAAACGCCGAAAAATCGCTGTCATGCCGGTTGTCGCGCAGGAACATTTCCGTGGCGGGAAGTGCGGCCCACTCGGTGATAGCGTTCATCTTGATGGTGATCGCCTGTTCGTCGGAGAGTTTTCCGGCGTCGAACTCGTCCCAGGGGACGTCGCTGCCCATATCCCAGCGGACGGCTTCGAAGGCCTTGAACAGTTCCGGGTACAACATCGCGTTCTTCATGGTTGGGTGGGGTGCTGTGCATTAGGTTGAGATAGTCAGTTTACGCTGTCCACGCAGCTTCGGATTCACGTCGCGCGCGAATGTCCGGCCCGACCGAAACAACCTCAAGCGCCGGGACTCGCCCGCCACCGGGTTACATGGCCGGCGATCTCCCCCAGCCCGCCAATCAATTGCACGCCGTCGACGGGCTTGCGGATGCGAGCCACCGCCGCACCACCGGCCCATATCTGAATCGCCTCGGGAAGCAGGACCCGAAGATCCTTCAGGCCTGCCGAGGCTTTCTGTTCCGCATAGGAAGCGCTGAACGACAGGGCAACGATGTCGGCGCGATGTCCCTGCGCGGCGGCCGCGATGTCGCGCACCGGGGTTTCATTGCCGAGCGGAATGCAAAACGCTCCCTCCGCAACAAGCAGGGCTTCAGCCATCAGCAGTCCCAGGTTGTGCTGTTCTCCCGGGAGCGAAGTCAGCAATATCCGCGGCGCCTGGCCCTGGGGCTGAATCCCGGTGATTGCATTGCGCAGGACGCTGCGCACCAGTTCCGAGTACAGATGTTCCTCAAAAACCGCCAGGCGGCCGCTCATCCAGCCATTGCCCACCGCCAGGTTCAGGGGGGCCACCGTGTCCAGTATGAAGGCCTTCAATCCCTGGGTCGCCAGTGCCAGCGAAAGATGATGGCGCAACTCCGCCGACTGATGCGATGTGATGAGATCCAGGTAGGGCTCCGTCCCGGTCCCCGATTGTGGCTCGGGCACAGCACCGGTGTTACCCAGGGATTCCAGTTCTTCGAGCGTTTGCCCAATGATTTTTCCAGGGCGGTATCCGAGTGCCATCAAGTGCTTGATCAAGCGCAGTTTCTGAACCTGCGCCGGGGAGTAAACGCGCTCGCCATGGCGATCTCTCTCGGGCTTGGGGAATGCGTACCGCCGCTCCCACATTCGCAGCGTGTCCTTGCTAAGCCCTGTATCACGTTCCACCGCACTTATATCCATGAGCATTCCTGAATCCAGATCAGAGACGCTCGCCATATTGTCCAGGACAAACATTGACAATATGGCGAGTAATGGGCTATTGTAGGCAAATAGTGATGTTTTGACTAGGACAAATAGAATTCGATGCGAGCCTAACGGCAAAAAATGAACGGCGCGGGCAATTGATCCGGATGGTGATAAAACCAGGCAATGACCATCCGGACAGGCTTCGCATCCGTAGGAAATTGAAGTAGGAAATTAAAGTGGCGGCGATGGCCGCCCATCAGGTTCAGCGAGGCCGGCGCATTATGTTCGGCGAAGATCCGGTAATTCCCCTCCCCGGTCCGGATCTTCAGTTCAATCTCGTGTCAGGGTCGATTGAGATCCTGCATGAGGCCGGTCCCGCTGATTTTTCCCCCCATGGGCCTCGCGTTGTGAGGCCGAGGGGGGGCGACGCAACTCGACATATAGCGGACGAAAATGGAGAAGCAATCGCGGATCGCGGTCATCGGATCCGGCATAGCCGGATTGTCGGCCGCGTGGCTGCTGTCCCGGCGCCATGCCGTGACACTGTTCGAAGCTGCCGGTTATCTGGGCGGTCATACCAATACGGTCGATGTGACTCTGGACGGCGTAACCGCGCCCGTGGACACCGGCTTCCTGGTGTTCAACGACCGCACTTATCCGCAGCTGGTGCGCATGCTCGACTATCTTGGTCTCGCCAGCACCGACAGCGACATGTCCTTCAGCGTACGCGTCGATGACGAGCAACTGGAGTGGGCGGGCAGTTCGCTGGCCGCGGTTTTCGCGCAGAAGCGCAATCTGGTCAAGCCCAGGTTCTGGGCGATGTTGAAGGACATCCTGCGCTTCAACGGGGAGGGACGCCGGATTGTCGCCGCCGGGTCCGGCTATGAGGGCACGCTCGGTGAATTTCTGCAGCGCGGCGGCTACAGCCGGATGTTTCGCGACTGGTACCTGCTGCCCATGAGTGGCGCCATCTGGTCCTGCCCAACGAAGCAGATGCTCGAATATCCTGCGGATACGTTCTTCCGCTTCTGCCACAACCACGGACTGCTGCAGCTGACCGGGCGCCCGCGCTGGAAAACGGTTGCCGGCGGAGGGCGCGAGTACGTGCGCAGGCTCGCGGCGGACATCGCCGACATCAGGATGAATAGCCCGGTCGAATCGGTGGTGCGCCATGCGGACGGCGTGCAGGTAAGGTTCGGCGCAGGACGGGAGGAAGATTATTCGGAAGTGGTTTTCGCCTGCCACAGCGACCAGACCCTCAAGCTGCTCGCGGATGCGGTCGACGCGGAAAAAAAGCTCCTGTCCCGCATCAACTACCAGACCAACCATGCAGTGCTGCACACCGACGCTTCGCTGCTGCCGAGGAGCCGCGACGCCTGGGCGGCGTGGAACTACCTGACGGGCAGCGGCGACCCGGATGCGCGCCCTGTCAGCGTGAGTTACTACCTCAACATGCTGCAGCGCCTGTCGTTCGAAAAACCGGTCATCGTTACTCTCAACCCTACGCGTCCGCCGCGTCCGGATCTGGTGCTGGAACACTTCGAGTACGCGCATCCGATTTTCGATCGCGGCGCGATTGAATCGCAACGGGAACTGCCGGCGATCCAGGGCAAGCGTCATACCTGGTATTGCGGCGCATGGACGGGATATGGATTCCATGAGGACGGCCTCAGGTCTGGCATCGCTGTCGCCAATGCCCTGGGCGTGTCCGCGCCGTGGCAGGCACAGGAGATGGCCGCATGAGATCCCGGGTCGGATCGCCCTCATTGACCCCGGAATCCGGGCCCCTGAAGGCGGGGATATTCTTCGGTGACGTCATGCACGTACGTCTGCGTCCGCGTCGAAACGCATTTCGCTATCGCGTGTTTTTCCTGCGCTTTCCCATCAGCGCGATTGAGCGGCTGGAAAACGCATTGTTTTCGGTGAACCGCTGGAACATCTTCAGCTTCCACTACCGGGATCACGGGCCGCGCGACGGTTCCCATCCGGAAGCCTGGCTGCGCAACCTGCTTTCCCGCGAGGGACTGGAGGCGGCCGACGGCGAAATCATGCTGCAGACATTTCCGCGCATGCTGGGCTACGTCTTCAACCCGATCAGTTTCTGGTTCTGCCATGACCGTGGTGGAGCGCTACGCGCCGTGCTGTGCGAAGTCAGCAATACATTCGGCGAACATCATCACTATCTGGTTTCCCATCCAGACGCCGTGGCGATCGAAGCGGGAGACAGCTTCGTGGCGCGCAAGGTATTTCATGTCTCCCCATTCTGCGAGGTCAGCGGCGAGTACCGGTTTGAATTCCGCGTGGGCGCCGAATCCAGCCATGTCCGCATCGACTACGACGATGCGGGGGGGCGTTTGCTCCGAACGGCGGTGTCGGGCAAAGGCGGGGCCTTCAGCGTTCGCGGCTTGCTGCGCGCCTTCACGCTGTATCCCTGGATGACCCTCGGCGTAGTCGTCCGCATTCATTTCCAGGCGCTGCGGCTCTGGTTGAAGGGGGTGCCCTGGTTCATGAAACCGGTGCCGCCCGAGCGGGAGGTCAGCCGATGAAACTGGCGGAAACTGGCTTGCAGCAGTTCTCGATGCATGTCCCGCGAAGCGGCCGCTTCATGCTCGGTCTTCTGCGGCGCCTGCAATGTGGCCGCCTGGACCTCATTGTTCCCGGCGGCCAGACATTCAGCTTTGCCGGAGAGCTTCCCGGGCCGGATGCCGTGCTGGAAATTCGCGATTGGTCGGTATTCGACGCGATCGTGCGCTCGGGCGACGTGGGTTTCGCAGAAACCTATCTGGACGATCGATGGCAGACACCGGACCTGTACTCGCTGCTGCTGCTTGCGGCTTCCAACCGCCGCGTGCTCGAACTTGCTCTGTACGGGAAATGGTGGGGAGGACTGGCCTACCGGCTGCGCCATTTGCTGCGCGCCAATACGCGCCAGGGCTCCAGGAAGAACATCCACGCCCACTATGACCTGGGCAACGAGTTCTATGGCGCCTGGCTCGACCCGACCATGACTTACTCAGCTGCACTGTTCCAAGGGGACCCGGATCGCAGCCTGGAGCAGGCGCAGGTCGCAAAATATGAACGCATCCTCCGCCGGCTCGATGTCGCCCGCGGAGCGAGCATTCTGGAGATAGGCTGCGGATGGGGCGGGTTCGCCGAGTATGCCGCCCGCACACGGGGCTGCCGTGTGCTCGGCATCACCCTGTCGAGTGAGCAACTGCGGTTCGCGCGCAAGCGGATTGAAAACGCGGACCTCGCCCGATCGGTGGAATTCTCGTTGACCGACTACCGGGACGTGGGTGGCAGCTTCGATCACGTCGTCTCCATAGAAATGTTCGAAGCCGTCGGCGAGCGCTTTTGGCCGGGCTATTTCGACTCAGTGCACGAGCTTCTCAGACCGAGCGGCAGCGCCCTGGTCCAGACCATCACGATTGCCGACGCATTGTTCGCCCGTTACCGGCTGTCCACCGATTTTATCCAGCAATACGTCTTCCCCGGCGGCATGCTGCCCAGCCCGGCGGTGTTCCGTAAACTGGCCCGCAAGGCTGGACTGCAAGTCACGGACGAGTACGCCTTCGGGACGGACTATGCGCAGACCCTGCGACTCTGGCGCAATCGCTACGATACGGTCTGCCGCGGCCTCCGCTCATTGGGCTTCGATGCCAGGTTCGAACGCCTCTGGAATTTTTATCTTGCATACTGCGAAGCGGGATTCAGGCTCGCCAGCACCGACGTAGTCC
Organism: Burkholderiales bacterium; assembly: GCA_046590325.1. Taxonomy (GTDB): domain Bacteria; phylum Pseudomonadota; class Gammaproteobacteria; order Burkholderiales; family JACQAP01; genus JACQAP01. Next base: position 24,673 of record JBKJUC010000158.1, read on the forward strand.
AGTTCGAACTGCGCCGTGCTTAGACTGCGATTTCTTCTGCTTGCCGCGGTACTCAATGCAGCGCTTAGTGCATTCGCGCTGCCAATGCCGGAACCCATTGTCAGGGAGTTTCCGCAGTTGCGCCCGGCGGGAGAAGGCAGGCTGCGTTGGTTCGGACTGCTGATCTACGACGCCTGCCTCTGGGTCGAAGGTGGAAAATGGAATCCGCAGCGGGAGTTCGCGCTCGACATCCGCTATGCGCGAGAAATCAAGGGAAGCAAGCTCGCTGAGACCAGCATCGAGGAGATGCGCCGGCTCGGTATCGGAAATGAGCCACAACTTGCGCGCTGGGGCGCGGAGCTGGAGCGCTTGTTCCCGGACGTGCGCAAAGGCGAACACATCACCGGCGTCAATCGCCCGGGGCAGGGCGTGCGGTTCTACCATCAGGGCCGGCTTGCCGGAGAGATCGCCGATCCGGAATTTGCCCGCGGCTTCTTTGCCATCTGGCTCGACGAACGAACCCGCGAACCCGGCCTGAGGCGGGCGCTGTTCGGCAACAAATGAGCATCGAATCCCTTTCGCGCCGGCAACTTATCGCCTATGCCGCATTCGCCGTGCCTCTGGCGATGGCGGCCTTGCCGGTCTACGTTCACGTGCCGAAGTTGTACGGCGATACCCTTGGAGTACCCCTGGCAGTTGTCGGCATGGTGCTGTTGCTGGCCCGGTTGTTCGATGCACTTCAGGACCCGCTTCTTGGATATTTTAGCGACCGCTGCGCCGGACTGCCGGCAGGCAGACGCTTGCCCATCATCATCGGTGTGCCGTTTCTTGCCGTGGGTTTTGTCGCGCTGTTTCATCCGCCGCAAGCAACCGCTGCCGGCCTTGCTATCTGGCTGGGGGCAAGCCTGTTGATCGTCTATGTAGGGTTCAGCATGGCGAGCATCAGCTATCTGGCGCTCGGTGCGGAATTGTCCACGGACTACCACCAGCGCACCCGAGTCACCGCCATTCGCGGTGCTTTCGGGTTGTTCGGCGTGCTTGTCGCCGCAGCGGCGCCGCTTGTGCTTGCGGGCAATTCGGAAGCGGACGGACTCGCACTGTTCGCGCTGATGTTTCTTCCCATGCTCGGGATTGCCACGTTCATTACCCTGCGCCATGCGCCGCGGCCGGTTGCCAAGGTGTCCGAGTCAGGCCCCGCCCTGTCGGCCATGCTCAATCCGCTGCGCAACCCGCGGTTCCGCTGGCTCCTCGCGGTTTTCGTCGTGAGCGGTATCGCAGGCGCAGTCCCCGGCACGTTGATCCTCTTTTTCGTCCAGGATGTGTTGCGTCGTCCTGATCTCGCGGGTTTTTTCCTTGCGCTCTACTTCCTGTCCGGTGCCGCTGGGATGCCGCTGTGGATTGCCGCCTCGCGCAGGCTCGGCAAGAAGCGAGCATGGGTTGGCGCCATGTTCGTAGCGATCGGCGCATTCATCTGGGCCTACTTGCTCGGCCCGGGCGATGTGATCGGTTTTGCGGCGGTGTGCGCACTGTCCGGCATTGCCTATGGAGCAGAACTGGCCATCCCGGCGTCCATGCTCGCGGATGTGGTGGACGACGAAGCAGGCCAGGAACGCCAGCGTCCGGACGGTGTTTATTTCGGACTCTGGCAGATGACGGAAAAAATGAATCTGGCGGCTGCCGCCGGTATCGCGCTGCCGCTTCTCGGTGTTCTCGGCTATCAGCCGGGAACGGACCAGCCTAAAGGGGGTCTGCTGTCGGTGAGCTATGCACTATTGCCCTGCGCAATCAAGCTGGCCGCCGCAATGCTGTTGTGGGCTGCGCCACTCGATGAGCAGCAACTGAAACGAAGAATCCCAAAACGGGAAGGAGTACAAACATGAGAATGCGTATCGCGTTGGCGGCTGCCGCAGCCTGGATCCTGGCGGGTTGCGCCGGACCGTCGGTGGACATCTATCAGGACCAAAAGCCGGTGCTCGACCTGGCAAAATACTTCGACGGCAAACTCGATGCGTGGGGTACGGTTCAGAATCGATCCGGCAAGGTAACCAAGCGTTTCCATGTCGAGATGACCGGTACCTGGCAGGGCGATCGCGGAACGCTGGAGGAGGATTTCACCTATGCCGATGGCAGCAAGAGCCGCCGGGTCTGGAATATCACCAAGCTTGACGCCGAACACTATCGCGGCACGGCCGCCGACGTGGTCGGCGAAGCCATCGGGGAGGCGCGGGGCAATGCGTTGCGCTGGCGCTATGTTCTGGCCGTTGACGTCGAGGGCAGAACGTATAACGTGGATTTTGACGACTGGATGTACCTGATGGACGACCAGATCATGCTGAACAAGTCCGTGATGAGCAAGTTCGGCTTCCGTGTTGGCGAAGTCATTGTGTCCTTCCGCAAGAGACCTTCCTGAGATGAGCGGCGGCCCAGCATGTCCCTGAACAAACCGGTAACGGACTGGAACGGTGTACGCGTCTGGATCATCGGCGCAAGCAGCGGCATCGGCGCGTCGCTTGCCAAGATATTGCTGGCGTCCGGCGCGCGAGTTGCATTGTCGGCACGCAACGCGCAGGCGCTGACCGAAGTGGCGGGCGGCGCGAGGCCGGGTCAGGTCATGGTGCTTCCGCTTGACGTCACCCGCGAAGAGCAGCTTGCGACAGCGTTCGCTAGCATCAATGCGGCTTGGTCGGGGATCGATCTGACCTTCATTCTTGCGGGCAGCCACCGCTCGGTCCGCGCCTGGGAGCTCTCCGGCGCGCAAGCGCGGTCGCTGGTGGAAACGAATCTCGTCGGAACAATGAATGCCTGCGCGGTGGTAATCCCGCAGTTGATTCGCGCCGGCAGCGGAGGCATAGCGGTGGTCTCAAGCGTTGCCGGCTATGGCGGACTGCCCACCAGTCTGGTTTACGGCGCGACGAAGGCGGCGCTGATCAATTTTGCGGAGACACTCTACCTGGACCTGGCGCCGCGCGGAATCAGTGTCTATCTTGTCAATCCCGGGTTCGTCAGGACACCGCTGACCGACAAGAATGAATTCAGGATGCCGGCATTGATATCCGCGGAAGAGGCAGCACAGGAGATCATTCGTGGTTTCGCCGCCGGTCGCTTCGAAATTCACTTTCCAAAACGATTCACGCTCTGGCTGAAATTCATGAAGTTGCTTCCTTACCGGCTGTATTTCCTGGCGGTCCATAAGTTCACGGGAATGTGAGACGCATGACTTCCAAACGGATTAATGCGTTGCTGCGTTTCTGGCAGATGCTGACTCCAGAAAGCGTTGCGGAACTGGGCGAACATTACGCCGAGGACGCTTTTTTCAAGGATCCCTTCCACGAAGTGCGGGGCCTCGGACCGATACGGGAAATATTCACGAAAATGTTCCGGCAAGTCGAGAATCCGAAGTTCAAGGTCACCGAAACAATCGGCGATGAAAATGGTCTGGTGCTGGTCTGGGAAATGACCTTCCGCATGAGGTCGGTGCGGCCGCATGAAGTCCAGGTCATTCGTGGAGCGAGCCATCTGCGCTTCGAGGAAAGCGGCAAGGTCAATTATCACCGCGACTACTGGGATACCGGCGAGGAACTGTATTCCAAACTGCCTCTTATAGGCGGTGTCGCGCGCCTGCTGCGGCGCCTGGGCGGGTGAACCAGGGCGCGGAGGTATCTTGAAGCGCTACGACTGTGCCTTGGTGTGGTTCAGGAGAGATCTTCGAAATCACGACAATGCTGCGCTGTATCACGCCCTTCGCGAAGCCCGTCAGGTCCATTGCGCATTCGTGTTCGACAGCGAGATTCTCGACCGGCTCCAGGATCGGGAAGACCGCAGGGTCGAGTTCATCTGGCACGCTGTGCAGGAACTCGCGCTCGCGCTGGGGAAATGGGGCGGCACCCTGCACACGCTGACGGGGCCGGCCCGGGAGCTTGTGCCCGAGTTGGCGAATAAGCTGAAGGCCGAGGCCGTCTATGCCAATCAGGACTATGAACCGCAGTCGCTGGAACGTGATGCTGCGGTCGCGCGCAGCCTGGGGCAGCAAGGCGGAGCTTTGCATACTTTCAAGGACCAGGTGATATTCGAGAAAGACGAAGTCCTCACCCAGGCGAAAAGTCCCTTCACCGTATTCACGCCGTACAAGCGGGCCTGGCTTGCCAGGCTCGAGCCGTTCTATTGCAAGTCCTATCCCGTCGAAAACTACCGCGATGCCCTGGCGCGCGGGGAGCCGGCGCGCGGGCAGCCGGTGCAGATTCCTTCGCTGGAACGGATCGGATTCAAGCCCACCAACCTCAGGCAGATGAAATTGCCGACCGGCATGTCGGGGGCCCACCTTATGTTCCAGGATTTCCTGGAACGCATCGACGGCTATCACGAGAAGCGTAACTTCCCCTCAGTCCGAGGAGTTTCCTATCTCTCGGTGCACCTGCGTTTTGGCACCATATCGATCCGCGAACTGGCGCGCGCGGCGGCGTCGATCCAGGGTCCCGGTGCGCAGACCTGGTTATCGGAACTGGTCTGGAGGGATTTTTATTTTGCGATCCTGTATCACTTTCCGCACGTGACACAGCATGCATTCAAGCGCGCGTACGACAGGTTGCGTTTTCCAAATTCGAAGGCGCATTTCGCGGCCTGGTGCGAAGGACGCACCGGTTACCCCCTGGTCGATGCCGCCATGCGCCAGTTGAACCAGACCGGATACATGCACAACCGCCTGCGAATGGTGGCGGCGTCGTTTCTGGTCAAGGACCTGCACGTGGATTGGCGCTGGGGAGAACGCTACTTCGCGCAGCGGCTCAACGATTTTGACCTGGCCGCCAATAATGGCGGATGGCAGTGGTCAGCATCGACCGGCTGCGATGCGCAGCCATGGTTTCGCATCTTCAATCCGGTCACCCAGTCCCGCAACTTCGATCCCGACGGACGCTTCATCCGCATGTATGTCCCGGAACTTGAGAATGTCGATTCGAAGGCCATTCACGAGCCGTGGAATCTGACCGCGGTGGAACAACTGGCGGCAGGTGTCGCGATCGGAAAGGGGTATCCATCGCCGATCGTCGATCACGCGGCGGCGCGCAAGCGGACGCTGGAAATCTACAAGGCCGCGGGCGAACCGTAACCCGTCGTCCGGTGACACAATGAAAAAGGCCCCTTGCGGGGCCTTTCTGTCAGGCGCCTGTAACGGACTTCAGTCGGTGTATTCGAACACCTTGACGACACGCTGTACGCCCGAAGTGGTTGCCGCGGTCTGCGCCGCCGCTTCGGCTTCCGTCCGCGTGACCAGGCCCATCAGGAATACCGTCCCGTTCTCCGTGATGACCTTGACGTTGTTGGCCCCGATTTCCTTGTTCTTCGCCAGGCGCCCCTTCACGCTGCTGGTCGCGAACGTATCGCTGCTGCGGGAAGTGAAGGATGCGTTGCCCGCAACGATGGCCTCGTTCTGCACGTTACGCACATTCTCCACTTCGAGGACGATGGTGGTCAGGTCCTGCCTGATCTCCTCGGTCGGCACCTGGCCCGTGATCAGTACGTAACGGTTGTAGCTGGTAACGGTGGCGTGGAGCCTGTCCTGGTAAGTCTCTTCGAAGCGGTTTTTTGCTTTGACTTCGATGGTCTGGTCTTCAAGAATGGTTGCATTGGAGCGGCGGTCTTCGGCCATCATGACTCCCGCGCCCACACCCGCACCGATAATCAGCGGAATGCAGGCCTGCAGGAACGGCAACACCGCAATTAGAACGACAATGAGTCGAATCGAGGATTTCATTCACTAAGCTCCCGGCAGTTGACAATCGATTGCATCGCACATGCAGTGCAGGCAGAGCAAATGAACTTCCTGGATGCGCGCCGTGCGGTCGGCGGGAACGCAGATGTGGACGTCGGTCGGCTTGAGCAGTCCCGCCATCTTTCCTCCCTGTTTACCGGTAAGCGCGACCACGCCCATCTGCCTGTCGTGGGCGGCATGGATCGCCTCGATCACGTTCGGCGAATTGCCGCTGGTTGATATGGCCAGCAGCAGGTCACCGGGGCGCCCAAGCGCACGAACCTGTTTCGAGAAGACTTCTTTGTAGCTGTAGTCGTTGGCAATGGATGTAAGGGTCGACGTATCCGTGGACAGGGCCATTGCCGCAAGTGGCGGGCGCTCCATCTCGAACCGGTTCAGCAGTTCAGCGGCGAAATGCTGGGCGTCGGCGGCGGAACCGCCGTTGCCGCATGAGAGAATCTTTCCTTCGCTCATCAGGCACTGCGCCATGCGCTCGGATGCGCGCAGAAGCGGTTCGGCCAGCACCTTGACCGCCTGCAACTTCAGGTTAGCGCTGTCTGTGAAATGCTGGCTGATTCGGCCGAGGAGATCCATCGTGGGCGGCGTACGTGATCGGACAAGGGCGAATTATTGCACAAAGGATCTTGACTGGAGGACTCCTACGGAGTTCGCACTGGAATGCGGTAAGACTTTCATTCGCCGAAAGCGTTCACCACCCAGTCGATGTCGGGTTTGTCGCCGTTCAACAACACGGCATCGAAACGGCATGCGGGGAACTGCCGGTGGGCTGCCATGTAGTGCCTCGCGGCGCGCAGCAGTTTCCTGCGCTTTGACGATGTGATGCTTTCCGCAGCACCCCCAAAAGCGTTGTTCCTGCGGTAGCGGACTTCAACGAACACCAGAGTGGGGCCGTCGCGCAGCACGAGGTCGATCTCCCCGAATCGACAGCGGTAGTTGCGCTCCAGCAATTTCAGGCCGCGGCCAGCGAGAAAGGCGGCGGCCGCATCCTCGGCGGCCGAACCCTTGTCGCTCATCGGCCAGGGCTCATGGGCCGGGCCGCGCCCTGGGTGAACTGCGCGGGCACCAGCGTACGCAGAAACTGCTGCGCATCCCCAAGCCTGATCGTCCCCGTCACGCCGTCGAGCGGTTCGGCATTCCGGTAGGGATGCAGCAATTCCTGAATGAGGCGATAGGCATCGATGCCTAGGGCGTAAAAGCGCTCCTGGTCGAAAGCAGTGGGCGGGCTGTCGGGACGCAGGTAGCTCAGCACCGCTGGATGGTCCGGCTGCAGCAGCCAGGGCATGTCGAGGAATCGCACGCCGTCCAGATCGTAGTTGGCCAGCGTATCGGAGTTCGATGCGAGCACTTGTGATGTCGCGTAAATGGGCAGGCTGCTGCCCAGGTACGAGCGGATGAATCGCACGCGGGTCGCTCCCATGGTGAGGAAAACCAGATCCGCCCTGGATTCTGCCAGCTGCTCGCGCAGCTTTGAAAGGCCGGAGGGTTCGGTCGTGTATAGGAACTGGCCTGCCACTTCGCCTTTCAATGTGGCCCACTCCGCAAGAAACGCCTGCGCAATGCGATTGTCGAGGGCGCTGTCGCCAGCCACCAGGAACAAACGGCGACCCCTTTGTTCGAATGCCATCTGCGCCACCTGGCGGGCTTCCGCTTCAAGCTGCAACCCGAATACGTAGAGGTTGCGCGGCAACAGGATTTCCCCTTCCGGCACGTTCAATGCCAGTGTGGGCACACTAACGATCCCGCTGTAGGCCAGCGTGGTAACGCCATTGCGTGTAAGGGGGCCGACGACCGCTTTTGCTCCCGAGGCAATCGCCCGCCGGTAGGCGTCAAGAATCTGCTGTGGATCTTCGCTGGTGGCATAGACATGCAGTTTTGTTCCGGATGCCTGATCCGCGCCGACCGCCGCGAAAAGGCCGAGGCGCACGGAATCCGCGTGCCTGCCGAAGGAGGCAGACTGAAGCGGCAGGATGACCGCGATATGCGGCTCGGCAACCTGCGCGGTTCCCTGGGCGAGGGAGGTGCCGGTGGCTATCGCGAGGAGCGCCCAGTATAGTAATGGCACGACCAAGAGCGAAAAGGCTGGACGAAGTTGCATGGCGAACGCCGGGTTGACCGAACGCGTGGGATTGGCCGAGCCGACATTATATGTGGTGGCCACGCCTATCGGGAATCTTGGCGACATCACGCTGCGGGCTCTTGAAGTGCTCAGGTCCGTGGACGTAGTCGCCGCCGAGGACACCAGAGTCACGCAGAAACTGCTCAATCACCACGGCATTCGCACGCGGCTGCTTACCCTCCATCAGCACAACGAAAGCAAAGCGGCGGAACAGTTGATCGCGGCGCTGGCGAAGGGCCACTCGGTGGCTCTGGTGTCGGATGCGGGCACGCCGTCGATCAGCGATCCCGGCGACATCGCAGTGGCCCATGTCAGGGAGGCCGGTTACCGGATCGTGCCTATCCCGGGCGCCAGCGCGATCCTGGCAGCGATTGCGGCTTCCGGCATTCGCGCGTTGCCGCTCTTTTTCTACGGGTTTCTGCCGAACCGGAAAGCGGAGCGCGAGAGGTTTCTGGAGGAGGTGAGGGCGCGGTCCGGATTACAGGCCTTTTACGAGGCTCCCCATCGAATTGTCGAGTCGGTGGAAAGCATTGCGTCGATTCTTGGCGGCGAGCGACGGATCGTGATCGCGCGTGAACTCACCAAGATGTTCGAACAGATACAGGTTTGCAGACTATCCGACGCGGCAGATTGGTTGCGCGCGAACGACGACCACAAGCGCGGCGAGTTCGTCCTGCTGGTGGAGGGGCGGGACGCCGAAGAGGGCGCTCCCGAGGACGATTCCGAACGGGTTCTCGGGATCCTGCTGCGAGAACTGCCGTTGAAGCAGGCGGTTAAACTGGCGGCCGAGATAACCGGCGCCAAAAAGAACGCACTCTACGACAGGGCGCTGGAGCTGAAGGCGGACTAGCTACCGTGCCTGATTTTTCACTGCCGCAACATATCCAGGCCATGCGAATAACCATAACCAAACCGGACGACTGGCACCTGCATCTGCGCGACGGCGATGCACTGAAGGCCGTCCTGCCCGATACGACGCGGCGATTTGCCCGCGCGATCGTGATGCCCAATCTTAAGCCGCCGGTCACGACCGTAGCGGCCGCGGAGGCTTATCGGCGGCGAATACTTTCGGTACTGCCGCGAGGCAGCGATTTCACGCCGCTGATGACGCTCTACCTTACGGACGATACGCGGCCGGCGGAGATCGAGCGTGCCAGGACAAGCGGCATCGTGCACGCGGTCAAGTACTATCCTGCGGGCGCAACCACAAACGCGGACTCCGGCGTTTCCGACATCAGCAAGTGCTTCGACACCCTGAGTGCGATGGCGGATGCAGGGATGCCGCTGCTGATCCACGGAGAGGTGACCGATGCCCGGGTGGACATATTCGATCGGGAGAAGGTTTTCATCGAACGCACGATGCTCCCGCTGGTGCAGAAGTTTCCGGCCCTGCGCGTGGTGATGGAGCACATCACGACAGCCAACGCGGTCAAATTCGTGCTCAGCGCTTCAGACAATGTCGCCGCCACGATCACCGCGCATCATCTGTTGCTGAATCGCACCGACATCTTCCGCGGCGGCATTCGCCCGCACCTGTATTGCCTGCCCATCGTGAAGCGCGAGGAGCACCGGCTGGCATTGCTCAAAGCGGCCACTTCTGGCAACCCCAAGTTCTTTCTGGGGACTGACAGTGCGCCACACGCGCGCCACACCAAGGAATCATCCTGCGGATGCGCCGGGATTTATACTGCGCACGCCGGCATCGAGTTGTACGCGGAGGCCTTCGAATCCGTGGGATCGCTGGACAAGCTGGAAGGATTCGCCAGTTACTTCGGCGCCGACTATTACCGTCTGCCCCGCAACAAATCGCAGATCACCCTCGAGAAAATTACAGTGAGCGTTGCGGAGGAATTGTCATTCGGATCAGATGTCCTGATCCCCCTGCGCGCCGGTGAGTCGGTCGCCTGGAGCCTTTCCTCCTGAGTGGATGTCACCTGCGCACGGCTTCCTGCGGAAGCCGGCAAACAACGAGCTATTGCCTGTACCGCGACTCGTGGATAATGGTTCAGGAGGTGCGGAGGCGCATCGGGACGGGACGAAGGATGCTGCATAGAGGCATCGTCATTTGTGATGCATTGCAGCGACGGACCTTGCCCGAGCGCGCGTATTCACGGAAAAGTCCCGGATATCAACAGGGTGGCTTTTCGATACCATGACGGGGGGATAAATGAACAAGGCAGAACTGGTCGACGTCATCGCAAGAAAAACCGGCGCAAGCAAGACGATGACCGATAGCATGATTGATGCATTGGTGGACTCCGTCACGACGACGCTGAAAAAGGGCGAAAGCGTGACGTTGGTGGGTTTCGG
>JBKJUC010000019.1:0-8774 GCA_046590325.1 Burkholderiales bacterium
CGCCGGCCAGGCAGGCGGGGAACTTACCTTTAAGGCTCTTAATGAGCCGGGCAGATGCAAAAAAACTCACCCCGGATTCCCCGAGCCGATGGTTGTATGCGCGCACGCTCACCGAGGGCGGGATCGGCGCGCCAGCAATGACGAGATCGAGCCGATGGGCGGCAAGTTCCGCGAGGAGGCTGTCGAGCTTCGATTCCCGGCATACGAGGCGCACGGGCGTGGAAAGACGGGTTGCGGGTTCGATCAGGCGGTAGGCGATCGTCTTCGAGACCGCGTCGGCAACGCCGACCCGGAACTCGACCGGACGGCCGCCCGCCGGGTAGTTCCGCAGCGACTCCTCCAGTTCGGATCCGAGCGCGAAGATATCTTGCGCGTAGCCGAGGGCGAGCCGCCCTGCTTCGGTCAGTTCGAGGTTGCGGCCTTTTTTTGCAAACAGTGGCGTTCCCAAATCATCTTCCAGCAGACCGATCTGTCCGCTGATAGTCTGCGGCGTCAGGTGCAACTGTTCGCTCGCTCGCGCCACACCGCCCGCCTTGGCGACCCGCCAGAAGTAGTGCAGATGTTTGAAATTCATCGTTCCAATCCTTCGGTTTATTCGAATTATTAAGCTCTATAAATCGATTTTATACCGACTCTGAGCACCCCCACACTCTCAAACGTTGCATTGACCCAAGGAGAGAGCTGAACATGTCCAGAACCCACAGAACTTATCGACGCAACAACCCGGACGCCACCGCGCGCGTGATCGCGGCACTGATCGCCCACGACGGTCGGCTTGACTGGCGCGAACTCGAGTTTTTAAACGGCGTCGGCGCGCTGCAGTTACTCGGCATTGAGCGCGAGCACTTCATCGCGGTGCTGTCGCGCTACCTCCGTGGGCGCTCGACCGGCATGGCGGGCGGGTGCAGCCCGAGCGCCGGATTGGACGCGCAGATCGACGCGATCGACGACCACTCCACGCAACTCATCGTGGCGGCGCTGTTGCTCTATCTTGCCGAGATTGACGGCATAGAAGCCGGCGAGAGCGAACTGGTGCGGCGCGCGTGGAACCGCTGGAACGTGACGCCGCAGATGCTCGAACGCGAGATGAAGATCCCACTTGCGCTCTCGCGCGCGGTGTTCGAGCCGGGTACCTTAGCGGCCTGACAGAGGAAGATCTGTCCTCTCCGTTTCAATACTTGCGAGTCAGAACCGCGCACCGACGAGAAGGCATAAGGGCGGCTACACCCGATAAGCCGCCCGGCAGGGCTGCCTGCCGACCTCGCTCATCGTATCCGTTCGATGCTTCGTTTTATTCGAATAATAGTCATTGATAAATCTACTTTACGCGAACTCAAAGGATCTCCACACTCCGCGCCACAGTGCATTTTTCGACGCTGGCAAGTTGGTCGAGTTGGCGCGCGTGGAAGGCAACCGAATCGTGGTGCGGCGAGTACCGCACAGCAACGCAAAGGAGTGACAAATGTTCGAAATGTGGAGTGGCATAACCGGCGGCTGGGGATTGCTCACACTGGTGGTGGCAGGGCTAGCCTTGCTCTTATATCTGGTCCCCATCCCACTGTGGATCGCAGCCTGGGCTTCCGGGGCCTACGTGGGGCTGTTCACCCTGATCGGAATGCGCCTGCGCCGCGTTCCTCCGACCACAGTGGTCACCGCGCGGATCAGCGCAGTTAAGGCCGGTCTCGACATATCCATCAACGACTTGGAAGCCCACTTTCTTGCGGGTGGCAACGTCGTGAGGGTCGTCAACGCAATGATCTCGGCCGACAAGGCAAACATTCCCTTGCCCTTCAAGCGCGCCGCAGCCATTGATCTGGCCGGACGCAATGTGCTCGAGGCGGTACAGATGTCGGTACTCCCCAAAGTGATCCAGACGCCGAAGATCGCGGCCGTAGCCAAGGACGGCATCCAGCTCATTGCCGTTTGCCTGGTCACGGTCCGCACCAACATCGACCGGCTGGTGGGCGGCGCGGGTGAGGAAACCATCATCGCACGCGTTGGCGAAGGCATGGTGAGCACCATCGGCTCCTCCACGAGCCACAAAAGCGTGCTCGAGAGTCCGGATCACATCTCCAAGCATGTCCTGAGCAAGGGCCTGGACGCGGGGACGGCCTACGAGATCCTGTCCATCGACGTCGCGGATGTGACCGTGGGTGAAAACATCGGCGCAAAGCTGCAGATCGACCAGGCCAACGCTGACAAGCAGATTGCCCAAGCCAAGGCCGAGGAGCGCCGCGCCATGGCCGTCGCCCTGGAACAGGAGATGCGGGCGCGGGTCGTGGAGGCGGAGGCCGAAGTGCCTCGCGCCATGGCCGAGGCTTTTCGCCAGGGCAATCTCGGCATCATGGACTATTACCGCATGAAGAACTTGCAGGCCGATACGGTCATGCGCGAGGAGATCGCCGGCACCGGGAATGAGGCCACTGCCGCCCCGAGAAAGCTTGCCAGACAGTTATGAAAGGTCTCCCCGCAGAGCTGATTTATGTGCTGGTCGCCGGTGCCGTCATGCTGTTCCCCTACTTGCTGAAGCGATTCGGACCGCAAGAGCAAGACGCTGCGCAGCCTGAGCGTCTTGCTAGAATTTCCGAGGAAGTGAAAGAAGCCCCGGCGGCGTCTTCGGTATCTACCGTCGCCGGCGGCCAATTCGGTCGAGCCGAGGCGCCGAGCGCTTCCTCTCTGCTTCCGGGACGCCGTTTTGCCAAGGAATCGCTGATGGGGACCAGGCGGGAGGTGCAGAACGCGATCGTAATCGCGGCGATAGTCGGGCCTTGCCGCGCTTTCGAGCCACATCATGTCGGGTGAACAACCGCGAGGAGGTGCGCGTTCTGCCCACGGACCAAGGAGCCGACATAATCCATCTGACCACTCTTGATGAACTCAAACAGCACATCACGCTCCTGGTTAGCGTGGAGACGTCGGATGCGCTTTTCGTAAGCTTTTACCTCAACCTCGAAGATGGCGGGGCGCTCGGACGGGCGGCGCTCGCTCAGCGCGCCAGCGTGTTGCGGCAAATCCTGAAGGACAACGACCTTGCCGATTTTGAGCGGGCGCTGCGCAAAATCGATGCCTACGTCGCCGCCGAGATCCTTTCCGAGGCGAAAGGGCTCGCGATCTTTGTGCGCGGCAACCTCGGCGGGGCGTTTTTGTTGCCGATGCAGTTCGCGGTTCCACTGCCCAACTGGATCGCCGTATATCCGACGCCGAACATCTATCACCTGGTGGAGCTCAAGGACACCTATCACCGCTATGTCGTCCTGCTCGCCACAGCGGCGCGCGCGCGCATCCTGGATGTGAACCTGGGCGCGACCACCGTTCAGGCCTGGACCGATCGGCCGGAACTGCACGGGCTGGTCGGCGAGGGCTGGAGCCGGTCCCACTACCAGGTTCATCGGGCGAACCGCGGCGAACGTTTTTTTAAAGAAAAGCTGGCAGTCCTGGAGCGGCTGATGCGCGCCGGCGGCCATGCCCACCTGATACTGGCCGGCGATCCGGAGATCACCGCCGGCGTGCGTCGCGCTCTGCCCAAGGATCTGGCGGACAAGCTGGTGGACACGATCCCGGCATTCGCGCGGGATAAGCTGACAGACGTGGTCATGGCGACCCTGACCTCCTTCATTGCGCATGAGGAACAGGAATCCCAAGCCATCACCGAGCGCTTGATCGAGGGACTGCTTGGCCAGGATCTGGCAGTCGCCGGTTCACGCGGCACCCTGGACGCGCTCCAACGGGGCGACGTCGATACGCTGGTGATGGCTCAACGGTATCAGCCCGACCCCGGTTGGGCTTGCTCGGCCTGCAACGCCATGGGTACGGACGTACCCGAGACGCAGGTGTGCCCGCAGTGCGGCCAGGCGTCCGCGCGAGCACTCGATGTTAAAGAGGCCCTGCTGCGCCTGGCCGGCCAGTCCGAGTGTCCGGTGGAAGTGGTCGAGTACGCCGATGACTTGATGGCTCTCGGCGGCGTCGGTTGCTTGCTGCGAACCAGGCCGCGAGGCACGCATGGGCGAACGCGATAGCGGCGCCTGCCCCAGCCCAGTGAGCCTGCCCCGGACCTCGAAGCGATGAAATCCGCGGGCTGGTCACCACGCCCGGTAGCCCCAGTTGCGAGCCGATGAATTGCGAAAATAATAACGGCTCGCGGCGGACCCGCCATGATCCACCTCAGGCACGAAGGGGCGGCGGACCGCGAGCATCCACCAAGCGTAGAGTCGACGCAGAGGCAGCGTTACCTGCCGAGCGGGGCGGCGCCATAAGCCCGACGCCGCCTTCGGTTTATGCCGACAGGCCAGTGGGCCTGCTAACCCAACACGGCAAGGAAGGCGTGATCGCCCAGGTTCTTGATACGGCACTCGGCTGCCGGGTCGAGCGGATAACGGGCTACGACACGGATCTGCTCGGCACGTTCACGCGCGAGACCCCGCGCGCCGGCATGCAGCTTGAGGCGGCGCGCAAGAAGGCGCGCATCGGCATGGAGCTTTCCGGTCTGTCGCTCGGACTCGCCAGCGAGGGTTCGTTTGGCCCCGACCCGATGGTGGGAATGTTTCCCTGGAACGTGGAGCTCGTGATTCTTCTCGATGATGAGCGCGGCCTGGAGGTCGTGGGCGCGGCCCAAGGTAAGGCGAACTTTTCACATCTGCTGACGGCCGATTTGACCGCGGTCGAGGCCTTCGCAAAGCAGGCGGGATTCCCCGCGCACCATCTGGTGGTACGCCCCGAGAGCGAGCACGACCTGCGCATCCGCAAGGGGATCGCCGCTTGGGCGGAGCTGAAGGCCGTCTTTGCCTGGGCGCTCGCGGAATCGGTGAACGGGCGGGTATTCGTCGAAACCGACGTGCGCGCCCACGCCAATCCTACGCGCATGGACAACATCCGCCTGGCGGCCGAGGATCTGGTGAAAAAATTGCGCTCGCTTTGCCCAGCCTGCAGCACGCCGGGGTTTTGGATCATCGAGCGGGTGGATGGCCTCCCGTGCGTGGATTGCAACGCGCCCACGCGCGAGACCCGGGCCGAGATTCTCGGCTGTCTCACGTGCGCGCACCGCGAGACCCGCGAGCGGGCCGACCGGGGGTATGCCGATCCGGGCCGCTGCGACTACTGCAACCCGTGAGCGGCGGCGGACGTGGACGCGCGATGGGGATCGCGCCGTTGGCCACGGTCCAGAAGTGATGAAGCTGCAATCTGCTTGTAGTTAAGACGAGCCATCGTTCGATACTTCGAGAAAACCCGATTGACGACACGAAAAATACTGCTTTTCTTGATGGTATCGCAAACCCAGAATAATGTTTTGCGTCCAAACTCGGGCCCAACACTTTCTGGAGATCGAACCTATGCTCAAACTTTTCAACATTCGCCATTTCGTCCTGAGTCTTGCTCTGGCCAGCGCCTTGGGCGCGACGGGCGCCGCGCTGGCCCAGTCGCCGGTGGCCAAGCAGGTCGGGGCGCCGGCTGCGGTCGTCAGCAGCAACATCACCGAAGCCGACGTGCTCGCTGCGCAACTCGCCTGGGGCGAGGCCCTGGTGCAGATCTCGAAGGACTACGAGTCCGGCGGCATTTCCAAGGCCAAGGCCACTGCGGAAGCTGTCCTGGACGCCGCCTACGGCTACAACATGGGGCCGGTGCTGTTCAAGCCCACGCTAACCACCGCGCCGCAGACCTTCCGCATCACCCGTGAAGGGGCGCTGTCCTACTTCGTCGGCCACAACCCCGCCTATCCGGACGACAAGGGCTTCGCGCTCAAGGGCTGGCGCTCGGTGGAGATCCGCAATGCCGCCATCCAACTGCACGGCGAGACGGCCCTTTCGATGGGCAACCTTATGATCACTGACAAGAACGGCAAGGTGACCACCGTGGACAAAACCTGGGGCTACGCCCGTGACGATAAGGGCTCGCTGCGCATCGTGCTGCATCACTCTTCGCTACCGGTGACCAAGTAAACCCGCGCGTTCTCACCAACAGCAACAAGTGAGCGCCGGGAAATCCGTGAACCTCCAATCTGCCAAAGAACTGCCATGAAACGCATCGCGCTTTTTATCGCCACCAACCTCGCCGTCGTGCTGGTGCTTTCGATCAGCATGCGCCTGCTGGGCGTCGAGCCTTACCTCAATGAGCAGGGGCTCAACCTCAACGCCCTGCTGATCTTCGCCGCAGTGATGGGTTTCGGCGGCGCGTTCATTTCGCTGGCGATATCCAAGTGGTCAGCGAAAACTGCGGTGGGCGCCCAGGTCATAGGCGCGCCACGCACGGCGACGGAGCGCTGGCTCGTGGAGACGGTGAAGCGCCAGGCGCAGGCCGCCGGGATCGGGATGCCGGAAGTGGCGATCTACGATGCACCCGAGGTCAATGCCTTCGCCACCGGCATGAATAAGAACAACGCGCTGGTGGCCGTGTCCAGCGGCCTTTTGCAGGCGATGGACAAAGCGGAGGCGGAAGCAGTGCTTGCGCACGAGGTCTCCCACATCGCCAACGGGGACATGGTTACCCTCGCCTTGATCCAGGGCGTGGTGAACACCTTTGTCCTGTTCCTGTCGCGGGTCATCGGCCACACCGTTGACCGGGTGATATTCAGGAACGAGCGCGGCAACGGCCCGGCGTTCTGGATAAGCGTAATCGTCGCCGAGCTGGTGCTGGGTATCCTGGCCTCCATCATCGTCATGTGGTTCTCCCGCCAGCGCGAGTTCCGCGCAGACGCCGGCGGTGCCCGCCTGGCCGGGCGCGAGAAGATGATCGCCGCACTTGAGAAGCTCGGTCTCGCCGCCGGGCAGCCGCCTCTTCCCGACAAGATGGCCGCCTTCGGCATCGCTGGCGCCAAAGGCCTGGGCATCAGGCGCCTGTTAATGACCCACCCGCCGCTCGCGGAGCGCATCGCGGCGCTGCGCGGGGAAGCGTCTGACTTGACCTCACCAGCGAGGGCAGAGCGGCAGCGTGTCCTGAAGGGCAGAGTTGCCGCGGCAACTAATTCCGGCAGCAAGCGAGGGTAAGAACATGGAGTTTGGTTCTCCGGAATTCTGGATCGCGGTGCTTCAAATCATCGCCATCGACATCGTCCTCGGCGGCGACAATGCGGTGGTCATTGGGATGGCCTCACGACGGCTGCCCGCGCAGCAGCGCAGCAAAGCGATCTTTTGGGGTGTGTTCGGGGCGATCGCGCTGCGCGTCGTGCTGATCTTCTTCGCCCTGCAGCTGCTGCAGATCCCCTACCTCAAGATCGTGGGAGGCGCGCTTCTGCTCTGGATCGGCGTCAAGCTCCTGATGCCGCATGAGGATGGCGGCCACAAGATCGATGCGAGCACCCATCTGATCGGCGCTATCAAGACAATCGTAGTGGCCGACGCGGTGATGAGCCTCGACAACGTGATCGCGATCGCGGCGGCGGCGAAGGACAACGTCGCGCTGGTGGTCTTCGGGCTGGTCGTGAGCGTGCCCATCATCGTCTGGGGCAGTAAGCTGGTGCTGGTGCTCATGGACCGCTTTCCGATCGTAATCGTCGGGGGCGCCGCGCTGCTCGGCTGGATCGCTGGCGACATGATGGCGAACGACGTGGTGGTGAAGGACTGGGTGGTCGCGAATGCGGCCTGGCTCAAGTACGGGGCGCCGGTGATCGGGGCGGCGCTGGTGGTGCTGGTGGGCAAGATGTTCACTGCGCGCTTAACGCCGGCGGCGGCCCCGGTGGATCTTGTCACGCAGGAACGGATAAAGGAATGAAAGGCATGCAATGCTGAAACTGCTGGTAGCGACCGACGGGTCGGACAATGCCAACCGGGTGACCGATCATGTCATCAAGCAGGCGGGCAGGTACAGGGAGCCGGTCGAGGTTCACTTGCTCAATGTGCAACTACCGCGGGCGGGAGTGAATGTCAAACTATTCATCAGCCGCGAGGATTTAAATGCCTACTACCGCGACGAGGGCATGGCGGCCCTCAAGAGTGCGCGCGAGAAACTCGACGTGGCCGGGATCAAGTCTGCAATTCACATCGGCGTCGGCGACCCGGCAGTGGTGATCGTGCAGTATGCCGAGGAAAATCAATGCGAACAAATCGTAATGGGTACCCGCGGCCTAGGTACAGTGTCCAATCTGGTATTGGGGTCGGTTGCCACCAAGGCGATCCACCTGGCCAAAGTGCCTCTGCTCCTGGTCAAATAACCGCGCCGCAAAAGCAGTGGCGCCGGCCGGCAGCTTGTGGCAATCCCCGCTAACCCGGCTATCAGGCGCTGAAATCGGTCCATTTGCCGTTCTCTGTGTCCTAAAAGAGTACTCCGACGTGCTGTGCACGTAGGGTATCCGTGTCCTATTTGGACAATTATTGCCCTAAGCCGCCTTGTTCAGGCGTTCCGAAATGGCGAGCACCCGGTACATGGACCGCACCACCGGCAGCTCAATCAGTTCACCATCGACGACCACCAGGCCGGTGCTGTCCTGCTCGAATGCCGCGCATACCTTGCGTGCTTTCTCGACGGTTTTTGCATCCGGCGTGAAGGCTTCGTGAATGATGGGAATCTGGTTTGGATGGATCGAGGCCTTGCCGGTGAATCCCAGTTTCGCGCAACCCATCGCCTCCTTGCGCAAACCCTCCGGACTGTCGAGGCTCAGATAAGGCACATCCAGCAGATCGATGCCCGCAGACGCGGCGGCATGCACCAGGCGCGACCGCGTATAGAGCAACGGTTCCCAGGCCTTTTCGCAGCGCAGGTCGGCGGACATGTCCACCGCACCCAGTATCATGGAGTCTATGCGCTGCGACGATCTCGCAATCTCGACCGCCCGCTCCAGGCCCTGA
>JBKJUC010000056.1:0-9512 GCA_046590325.1 Burkholderiales bacterium
GAAGGATCGGCAACGCGTCCGGAAACGACGATGTGTGCGCCCTGTTTGAGCGCGGCGACGATGGGCTCGGCGCCGAGGTAGGCCTCCGCGGATACCAGGCTGTCGGCCAGCGTCGACGTCGGTTTGCCGTTCTCGAGGATCGTGTCGGTGAGCTGCAGGACACGATCGGTGATCAGGCTGCCGTTGACCGAGGCGACCTTGATTCCTTTGGCGCCGAGTTTCCGCAGCCAGTGGACAATGCGCTCGGCCGCGCCGTCGGGATTGATCCAGCCCTGGTTGGTGACGATTTTGGTGCCGCGCTTCAGGCAGGCGGGCAGGACGGCCTGCATGCGGTCATCGAGGTAAGTGTCATAGCCCGGGAAGGAAGGGTCGCGGCGCTTGCGCACCTGCGCGGCGGAAATAGTGGCTTCCGCCATGGTCTCGAAACAAAGATAGTCCAGGTCTCCCTGCTCGGCATTAAGGCGGGCGGGCTCAATGCGATCCCCCCACCATGCCGAGCCGGCACCGACGCGAAGCGATTTTTTCACTGGCTGGCTACCTGCGGTCTGGCCTGCATTTTCTCCTCCTGATTGGCCGGTTTTTTATGAAGGCGATACTGGATTGTCAGCGCTCTCCGGTCAATTCGCGTTCATTCCGTGAACTGGAACGGACTGTAAGCCAACTTGGTAAGTCATTGACTGGTAGGGCCTATGTAACATTGGTGAATTCCGCCAGCCAGAACAAAATCTTGACAAAGGTAACTACGGGCAACGAAGATTCTTCACAGACCCGTCTAAACGGGCCCGCTTTTGGGAGAGGAGAGACCATCCATGACGACGCTGCCTTCCGCGCGCAAGGCGCGGTTGTTTGCCATCGCACTTGCGTTCGGTACGACCACCGCTTCCGCCGAAGATCCGATCCGCATCGGTTGGCTGTCGTCTCTCACTGGCGCGCTCTCCTCCGCGGCGATTGCGGAAAACCAGGGCGTCCGGTTCGCCGTCGACGAAATCAACGCCGCCGGCGGCATCAACGGCCGCAAGCTCGAACTGATCACGCGCGATACCGGCGGGGAGCCCACCAAGGCCGTGAACTTCGCCAAGCAGCTCGCCTTCGTAGACAAGGTCGACATCATCATCGGGCCGGTCAATTCCGGCGAATCGCTCGCCACCGTGCCGATCGTTGCGAAGGCCGGCATTCCCAACCTGATCGTCGGCAGCATCGACGAACTCACCGATGCGCGGAAATTTCCGCGCGCGTTCCGCGCCATCAATACCAATACCCAGTGGATCGAAGGCGCCAACGAGTACGCGATCAAGGTATTGAAGAAGAAAAAAATCGCGATCATCGGCGACACCTCTGGTTACGGCACCGCGAGCGCCAAATCGGCCCAGGCACTCCTGGAGAAAGCCGGCATCAAACCGGTTTATTCGGTGCTGGTGGATCCGAACAAGACCGACCTGACAGACGAAATGACCAAGGCCAGAGCTGCCGGCGCCGATGTGCTGATGCCCTGGTCCGCGGCGACAGGATTGCTGGCGCGCCTGCTGAACACACGCGGGGACATGGGCTGGGACGTCACCATCGTCGGCCACCCCGCGCTGATGGCGCCCCCCGTGAAGCCGTTGCTCAACAAGCCCGAATACTGGCGCGATGCTTTTGCCGCAGGCTATCTCAGCACGACTTATGACGCGAAGGGCAAACTGCCCCCGCGAACCCTGGCGCTGATGGAAAAGATCCGGCCCAAGCTCGGCAAGGGCGGCGAGATCGACTTCATGTTCTGGTGGGTCGCGCTTGGCTACGACACGGTGAGAATTGTCGAGCATGCGGTCAAGACCGCCGGTTCCACCGATCCCGCTGCGATCCAGAAAGCACTGGAAGGGACGAAGGATCTGCCCGGTGCCTATGCCACTTATTCGTGGAGCACCCAGAATCGCAACGGCTTCCCCGACAACAACATCGTGATGAACGTGGCGGGCTCGTTCAAGGACGGGTCGTACTCCGCGGCGCCGATGAAGTAAGTGCTGAGTGCTGCATGCTGAGTGCTGAGAAGGGTTTCATTGCTTTCTCCAGTCACCAGTCACCAGTTACCAATCACCAATCACTCATGCTGATCGCCCTCATCACCGGCCTCGCCACGGGCGCCTTGTACGCCTCCGCCGCGCTGGTCTACAACGTGATGTTCTCCACGTCGAAAGTGCTGTCGGTGACTACCGGCCACATTTCGATGCTGGGCGGCGTGTTCGGAGCCTGGTTCATCTCGACGCTCGGCTGGCCCATCCCATTCGCCTTGCTGGGTTCGATCGCCGTCGGGGCCATATTTGGCCTGCTGACCGATTTCATCGCCATCCGCCGGGTGCTGGCTCGTAGTGATGAGCACCTCTGGTTGTTGTCCACGCTGGCGCTGGCGACCATGGTCCAGCAGGCGGCGGGACTGTGGTGGGGCACCGAACCCAAGCCCTTTCCGCGACTGCTCCCGCAGGACTTTTCGGCGGGACTGGCCGACCAGAAATACTGGTTGCCGGTCGTCATTGCAATTCTCATGGCAGTCGCGCTGGAGTTGTTCTATCGCCGGACGCTCTACGGAAAGCTGTTCGTCGCCATGTCGGAAGACGCCTTCGCGGCGCGCGCACGCGGGATTCCGACCGAACGCATACGCGCCATGTCCTATGTGATTGCCGGCGCGATGGGCGGCCTGGCGGGCTTCGCCGCCGGACAGCTTACCTTCGCTTATTTCGCGCTCGGGCTGACGCTTACCCTGAACGGATTCATTGCCCTGGCGGTGGGCGGGTTGGGCAGCAACGTCGGCGCGCTGGTCGGCGGCGCGGCGCTCGGCATCCTCAGTGCGGTCGCCACCTACTATGTCGGCGGCGAATACCACCAGACCATTTCCGTCGGACTGCTGATGCTCGTGCTGCTGCTGAAACCGGCCGGCCTGTTCGGCTCGCAAACCGTGAGGCCGGTGTGATCATGAAGATGGCCGACGGCAAAAAAATCGCGCTGGCCGTCGTCGTCCTGGCCCTGATCACGTTGCCCTGGTGGTCGGGCGATCTCTACAAGTTGCATCTGGCCGCGCTGATTGGTGCCTACTGGGTACTGATCGGCGGACTCAATCTTGTCGTCGGCTACTCCGGCCAGTTGTCCATCGGCCACGTCGGCCTGCTAGCGATCGGCGCTTACTGCTTCACGATCCTCGCCGGCACCCATGGCGTGCATCCGGCGCTTGCCATGGCTGCTGCCGGTGGGCTGTGCGGTTTGTGCGGCCTGCTGCTCGGATTGCCGTCCTTGCGCCTGCCGGGCTTCTATTTCGCCATGGCCACGCTCGCCTTTGCGCTGATCGTCACCGAAATCACGCTGGCCCAGGGGGAACTCACGGGCGGCGGCATCGGTCTTGCGGTACCGGGCTTCCCGGCACCGTTCGACACGCCGCAGGGGGGCTATTGGCTCATCATGGCCATTGCGGCGCTGGTCACCTGGCTGACATGGAATGTCGCGCGCTTTACCTGGGGCCGCGGCCTGGTCGCGATCCGTGACAGCGTCGTCACCGCGCAGGCAGTCGGCGTGCCGGTGTTCCGCGCCAAGCTTACGGTGTTCGTCGCCAGCGGCGTAACGGCCGGCGTGGCCGGCGCGCTGTTCGCCGTGTTGCAGAGCTATATCACGCCGGACACGTTCATTTTCGAACTGGGGCTGTTCTTCTTCGTCTGCATCATCATCGGCGGGCGCGGGCACATCCTCGGTCCGCTGCTCGGCACCGTGGTGCTGACGGCCCTGCCGGAACTGGTTGCGCCGCTGGCGCGGCTGGGCACCTTCTTCTATGGCTTGCTGCTGCTGGTCGTCGTGCTGCTGGTGCCGGAAGGCATCGGCCGGGTGTTCGAGGTGGTGGTCGAATATTTTCGCCCGCGCAAGCCGGAGAGCCACGTGGTGAATCCTGACCTCCAGCGCCTGGCGCGTGCAATACAGGGGTCTTCCGGAAAATGACCTTCGCCGCCCGGGAAGTCACCAAGGCCTTCGGCGGTCTGACCGCGCTGTCAAAGGTTTCGCTCGAACTTCAGCCGGGCGAAGTGCACGGCCTGATCGGCCCGAACGGCAGCGGCAAGACCACGCTGCTGAATCTGTTGTCGGGCTATTACAAGATGGATGGCGGCGCGATCACTCTCGACGGCGCGGAGATCTCCGCGACCAGCGTGCAGCAGCGCGCCAACATCGGTGTCGCCCGCACTTTCCAGAAGCCGCGCCTGCTACCGACGCTTTCGGTGCTGGACAATGCGATGCTGGGCGGATGGCGCGACGCGCGTGCCGGATTCCTCGCCAGCGCCTTCTCGCTTCCGGCCGCGCGCGAAGATGAAGCGGTGCTGCGCCGGCGCGCTGAGGAATTGCTGCATGGCGTCGGCCTGTCGCGCGTCATCGGGCGGCGGGCCAACCTTCTGGAGCACGCCGAGCAGCGCTTTCTCGAAATCGCGCGCGGCCTGGCCCAGCGTCCGCGCTTCATCCTGCTCGACGAGCCGGCCGGAGGGCTGACACCGGCGGAAATCGAGCATCTCGGCGCGATCATCCGCGTGATGCGCGATGGCGGCATCGGCGTGCTGCTGGTCGAACACCATACCGATTTTGTGTTCCGCGTCTCGGACCGCGTCACCACCCTGGATGTCGGCTCGGTCATCAAGCATGGCACGCCGGACGAAGTGCGCCTGGATCCGGAAGTGATCCGCGTCTACCTGGGGGCATAGGGTATAGCGATGCGCACCGATCGCCCCCTGCTCAAAGTCACCGACCTCCATGTCGCTTACGGCAAGGCGGAGGTTGTCCATGGCGTCTCCCTGGAAGTGCGCGCCGGCGAATTCGTGGTTCTGCTCGGACGCAATGGCGCGGGCAAGAGCAGCTCCCTGCATGCCATTTCCGGCCTGATCCCGAAGAAAGGCGGCGGCGTCCAGTTCGACGGCCGCGACCTGACGCGCGCCACGCCGCGCGAGATCGTGCGGGCGGGCGTGGTGCAGGTGCTCGAAGGCCATCGCGTATTCGGCACGCTCACGGTGGAAGACAACCTGTTAATCGGCACTTATGCGAGGCGGTCTCAGGGCGACCGGTCGAAACTGGGCCGGGTCTACGAACTGTTTCCTGAACTGAAGGAGAAGCGCAACGATCCGGCTTCCGGATTGTCCGGCGGCCAGCAGCAGATCCTCGCCGTGGCCCAGGGCGTGATCGGCGATCCGCGCCTGCTGATCCTCGACGAGCCCTCGGCAGGGCTGGCGCCGTTGGTCATCGACCGCATTCTTTCCGTGGCGGCGGAACTGTGCCGGGAAGGCATGGCGATCCTGCTGGTCGAGCAGCTCGTGGAGAAAGCCTTGCGGCGCGCCGGTTACTGCTACCTGATGGAAACCGGCCGCATCGCGGCCGCGGGCACGCCAACGGAAATCCAGGCAAGCGACGTATTGCACAAGACCTACCTCGGCGGACACGCCGCGGCGGTTCACCAGAACTAGAACGAGAGGAGGGGGACATGGCTGCATCCGCACGCTGGAAAAATAGACCGGAGGGCTCCACCTGGGGCGACTTCGGCCCGGACGACCAAATCGGAAGACTCAACTTGCTGACACCGGAAAAGGTTAAGCAAGGCATCGCGGAGGTGAAGGAAGGCCTCGTTTTCTGTCTCAGCCTGCCGCTGGACTATCCCGGCGGCAACGTCCTCAATCCGCGCCGGCATCCGCCGGTGCTGCGGCCGACGCTGCGCAATGGCCGCCCGAACATGGTCTACCTGGTGCAGCGGGACAATCCTGATGCCACCGATGTCATCAACGACGATGCCGTTATCCTGCACCTGCAGTACTCGACGCAGTGGGACAGTCTGGCCCACGTCGGCCAGTTGTTCGATGCCGACGGCGACGGCAAGCCGGAGCCGGTGTTCTACAACGGCTACCGCGCCGGCAAGGAAATTTCCGGCCCCACCGATCCCGATGACGCCGGCGCGATTGGCACCGTTCCGGCCAAGACCACGACCGCAGTGCACGCCCTCGGTGTGGAAAACATGGCGGTGAACTGCGTGCAGGGCCGTGGCGTCATGATCGACCTGCATGCGCACGTAGGCCGTGCTCGCGTGGCTGTCGGATACGATCAACTCATGCGCATCATGGAGAAGGACAAGGTCGTCGTCGAGAAGGGCGACATGGTCTGCCTGCACACCGGGTTCTCGCAGATGCTTCTCGAAATGAAGAAGCAGCCGGACGCGCACACGGTGGAGAACTCCTGTGCCGCCCTCGACGGGCGCGACAGAAAACTCCTGCAGTGGATCACCGATTCCGGCCTGGTTTCGCTGATCGCCGACAACTACGCGGTGGAAGCGCATCCGGCGACCAGCCATGACGGCCATTGCGCCACGCTGCCGCTACATGAACATTGTCTTTTCAAACTCGGCGTCAACCTCGGCGAAATCTGGCTGCTGGCACCGCTCGCAAACTGGCTGCGTGAACATGGGCGTTCGCGCTTTCTTCTCACCGCACCGCCGCTGCGCCTTCCCGGCGCGGTCGGGTCACCGGCTACGCCGGTGGCAACTGTCTAAAGGAGGCTTAGCCATGCCAACCCGTCCCTCTGCAATCAACTCCGTCCAGAAGGCTTGCCGGATCCTGCGTGCGCTGACCGAGCCGCGCGTCACCCGGCTGTCCGAGGTTGCCACCCAGGCGGCGCTGAACAAGGTCACCACCCTGCGCATCCTCGAAGTGCTGACGCGGGAAGGCTTCGTCCGCCGCGACGAGGCGACCAAAACTTACTCCCTGGGCAATGAAGTCGCAATCCTCGCCGCCGCGATGCGCGACCGCGACGATCTGCGCAGCCGCGCGCGTCCCGGCCTGGTCAGACTGGCCGCGATGTCCGAGGATTCCGTTTTGCTGTCTGTGCGCAGCGGCAACGAAGCGGTCTGCGTTGATCGCGAGGTCGGCAATTTCCCCATCCGCGCCAATTTCCTCGATATTGGCAGCCGCCGGCCGCTCGGTGTAGGCGCCGGCTCGATGGCCTTGCTTGCCTGGCTGCCCGACGCGGAAATCGAAGCGATCCTGCCCATTGTCGAGCAAAGGCTGACGCATTTCCCCAAGATCAGTCGGAAATGGATCGAGGACGAAATACAGAAATCGCGCGACCGCGGCTACACGCTGTTCCTGAACATGCTGGTGGACCGCATGGGTGGCGTCGGCGTACCGGTGATCGGTCTCGAAGGCAAGCCGATTGCCGCCCTCGCCATCGCCGCCCTCTCCGACCGCATCTCCTCGCGCCTCGAAACCATGGTCGAGATGTTGAAAAGGGAAGCGGATGTAGTGGCAGATGTAAGAAGGCCGTGACGAAGAGGCCGTGAATGTCGTGCACCCTTACGGGAATACCGTGCTGTCGCCAATTAATCTCGTGACACAAGAAGTCGTGAAGTCCGTTAGTAAATACGAGGACCTTGGAAGATTGCTACCCCGCGCTTGCGCGGCAGACCGCATTCTCGGCCGTTCCGGCATTCACGACATTCACGGCTCAAGGAGAATTCCTTGAGTTTCATCACCGGCGTCGGCCTGACGCCTTTCGGCAAGCATCCGGGCAGGAGCACGCTCGATCTGATGAGCGAGGCTGCGGCGGCTGCGCTGGTCGATGCCCACCTTGAACGCCGTGGCATCGACGGCCTGGTATGCGGCTATTCGACGACCATGCCGCACCTGATGCTGTCCACAGTGTTCGCCGAACACTTCGGCCTGAAGCCGCAGTATGCGCACGCGATCCAGCTCGGCGGCGCGACGGGATTCGCCATGGCCATGCTGGCGCATCACCTGGTCGAGTCCGGGGTGGCTAAGAACATCCTGGTTGTCGCCGGCGAGAACCGGCTCACCGGCCAGAGCCGCGATTCGGCGATCCAGACGCTGGCCCAGGTTGGGCACCCGGTCTACGAAGTGCCGCTGGGGGCGACCATTCCCGCGTACTACGGCTTGCTGGCGTCGCGCTACATGCGCGAATACGGCAGCAGCGAACAGGATTTCGCGGAACTGGCGGTGCTGATGCGCAGGCATGCCGGCATGCATCCCGGCGCCCAGTTCAGGGAGCCGATCACCACCGATGCCGTGCTCACATCGAAACCCATCGCCTCGCCGCTGAAACTGCTGGACTGCTGCCCGGTTTCCGACGGCGGCGCCGCGTTTGTCATCAGCCGCGAACGAACCAATGAATTCTCAGTACGCATTCGCGGTACTGGACAGGCGCACACGCACCAGCATGTCAGCGCGGCGCCCAGCCTGACCCGGTTCGGCGCCGCCGCCTCGGTTGCGAGGGCCTGCGATGCGGCGGGCATCCAGCCCCGCGATGCGGACTACGCGGCCATCTACGACAGCTTCACCATCACACTGACCATCCTGCTAGAGGAAATCGGCCTCGCGCCGCGTGGCGGCGCGGGCAAACTGGCGCGCGACGGCCATTTCAACCATGACGGCAACCTGCCGCTCAATACCCATGGTGGCCTGCTCTCCTATGGCCATTGCGGCGTCGGCGGCGCGATGGCGCACCTGGTGGAAACCCACAAACAGTTAACCGGCCGCGCCGGGAACCGGCAGGCGAAAAAAGCTTCGCTGGCGCTGCTACATGGCGACGGCGGGGTGCTGTCGTCCCATGTGTCCTTGGTGGTGGCGGCATGAGCAGGAAGCAGGGGCCCCATCGTTGTTTGATGGGGATGCGACCGGCCGCGATTGCCGCCGGCCGCCGACGCGAAGAATTGTACATACCTGGAATCGTTATCGAGGCGGCCTCGTCATGAATATTCTGGACTGGACCCAAAGCGGCGACGGCATCGCCTATCAGACCTGCGGCGCCTGCAAGTCGGTGTGGTATTTCCATCGCAGCTTCTGCCCCGATTGCGGCAAGGGCGACCCGCTTGCGCATCAGGCATCCGGGACGGGAACCGTGCATGCGCAAACGCTGGTCGCGCGCGCCCCGACCGAAGAACTGCGCGTGCACGCGCCTTACCTGATCATCCTGGTGGATGCCGATGAAGGGTTCCGATTGATGGCCCACGGCGATCCGAACCTGCAGATCGGCGATAAGGTGCGGGCACGCTTCACGGACCTCGCAGGACGAAAGATTCCCTACTTTGAAAAGATCTGAAAAGCCGGCCAAAGGCCGGCATCAGGAGCGTTGACACAGAGGGCACAGAGGAAAGGCAGAGGGCACAGAGGAAGATGTAAATGAAATTTGTGTGCGTTGATCGATCATCGTGCGCATCGTGATGTCACGAGAAATATGGAATTTCCCCTTGCGTCCCTCTGTGTTCTCTGTGCCCTCTGTGGCTCTGTGTTGGGTGTAATTTTTATTAAGGACCAAAAGAAATGAAAGACATTCTGCGCGACGCGCTGCGCACCGTGCTGAACCCCAGGTCCATTGCCATCATTGGCGCATCCGAGAATCAGAACAAAATCGGCGGGCGGCCGCTGCTCTACCTCTCCCGCCATGGCTACAAGGGCAAGGTCTTCCCGATCAACCCGAAGCGTTCGGAAATACTCGGCTACAAGGCGTACCCGTCGCTTGCC
>JBKJUC010000099.1:0-12418 GCA_046590325.1 Burkholderiales bacterium
GTTTGAACGAATCGAAGTCTGAACGAACCGAACAGGGAGCGAAGGAAATGAGCATCAAGCGCATGCATGTAGGACCCCGGCTGTCGCAGGTTGCGATCCACGGCGACACCGTGTACACCGCGGGCATCGTCGCCGACGACACCAACGTGGACGTCGCCGGCCAGACCGGCCAGATCCTCGACAAGATCGACCAGTACCTGAAGGAAGCCGGCACTGACAAGACCAGGATCGTATCCACGACCATCTGGCTCGCGGACATCAAGGATTTTGCCGCAATGAATTCGGTGTGGGACCAGTGGGTGCCGAAGGGCAATACTCCGCCGCGGGCCTGCGTCGAATCGAAACTGGCCACCCCGGCTTACAAGGTCGAGATTCGGGTTATAGCGGCAAAATAAAAAGCGAAACAGCAGTATCGGGGCCGCGACACTCCGCGGCCTTTTTATTTGGTCGCTGGCGTAGAATTCCGGGGCACCGCCCTTGCCGATGAACATCCTCTCCGAAGCCGCAATCTTCCTCGCCGCCGCCGTCGTCACCGTGCCGCTGTTCCGCAGGTTCAGGCTGGGCGCAGTGCTCGGCTACCTCGCCGCCGGCGTCGTGATCGGGCCCTGGGGCCTGAAGTTCATCACCGAAGTCGACAACATCCTCCATTTCGCCGAACTTGGCGTGGTGCTGCTGCTGTTCGTCATCGGACTTGAGTTGCAGATTTCGCGTCTGCGCATATTGCGCCATTCGGTGTTCGGCCTTGGCTCAGCACAGGTGTTCGCAACAGGCGTGCTGCTCGGCGGCATCGCCTTGCTCGCCGGCCTCGCCTTCAAGGCCGCAGTGGTCATCGGCCTGGGTCTGGCCATGTCCTCGACCGCATTCGTTCTGCAGATCCTCGCGGAAAAAGGACAGCTCACCGCCCGCCACGGCAGATCGTCGTTCGCCATCCTGCTGTTCCAGGACCTTGCAGTGATTCCGCTGCTGGCAGTCATCCCGATGCTGGGCGCGGGCACGGCGCACCTGTCGGGCGCCGACGCCTGGCTCGGCGCGCTGAGGGCGCTGGCGGTAACCGGTGCGGTCGTAGCCGGCGGCCGCTATCTGTTGCGGCCCGTGCTGAAAGTCATTGCCGAGAGCGGCATCCAGGAAATTTTCACTGCTGCAGCCCTTCTGGTCGTGATCGGCATTTCGCTGTTGATGTCCTCCGTCGGGCTTTCCATGTCCCTCGGTGCCTTCCTCGCCGGGGTCCTGCTTGCCGACTCCGAATTCCGCCACGAACTGGAAGCGGACATCGAACCTTTCAAAGGCCTGCTGCTGGGACTGTTCTTCATTTCCGTGGGCATGTCCGCCGACCTCGGCCTGGTTGCTACGTATCCCATCGCGATTTTCAGCGCGACCATCGGCCTGATGTCCATCAAGGCTGCGGTGCTGCTCGCCGTCGGCCGGATCTCCGGCCACAACTGGGTGTCATCGCGCGGACTGGCGGTGGCGCTGTGCCAGGGCGGCGAATTCGCTTTCGTGCTGTTCGGCCTGGCGGCCGCGAACGGAATCCTGGGCCGCACCCTTGCGGATTCCCTGGTGATCGTGGTGACCCTCTCGATGGCGCTGACGCCGCTCGCCTTCGCATTCAACGACGTGCTGCTGGCGAAATGGCTGAAGAAACCTACGGAGGAAAAGTTCGACGAGATCATGGAAAGCGGCAATCGCGTCATCGTCGCCGGCTTCGGCCGGGTCGGACAGATCGCCGGTCGCCTGCTGCGGGCGAAGAAAATCTCGTTTACCGCCCTCGACAAGAGTTCCGAGCAGGTCGATACCGTGCGCCGCTTCGGTAGCCGCGCCTACTACGGCGATGCGTCACGGCTCGACATGCTGCGGGCCGCCGGCGCCGAGACCGCCGAGATCCTGGTGCTGGCAATCGACGACGTCGAAGCGTCGCTGCGCACTGTCGAGAACGTGAAAAAGCATTTCCCTAACCTGAAAGTCTTCGCACGTGCCCGCAACCGCTTCCATGCCTACCGCCTGATGGATCTCGGCGTGGATTACATAATGCGGGAAACCTTGCTGTCCTCACTGGAGCTTGGCCGTGATGTGCTGATCGAGCTGGGCGTCCCGGCATGGGACGCACGCGACACGGTCGACACCTTCCAGCGCCATGACGAACGCCTGCTCGAGCGACAGCACGCGGTTTATCACGACGAGACCACGCTGATCCAGACCTCCAACGAGGCCGCACAGGAACTGGAACATCTGTTCGAATCCGACATCGAACCCGACGCTGCATCAGCGCCGAAAAGCGGCAAGCCGGCGTTCAGTCCGAGCGACGTGCGCTAGGCGCAAGCCACGAGGCACTAGGCGCGAGGCACTAGGCACGAGGGTTTAGGACCGATTCACAAACCCTGGTGCCTCGTGCCTAGCGCCTCGTGCCTAGTGCCTCGCGCCCCGCGCCCCGCGCCTATTCGATCGTCGTCTCCGGCTCCTCGCGCGGCTTGAACCGATGACCCAGCGCCACATACAGTCCGCTGGCGACGATGATAACCATTCCGATCAGCGACCAGCCGTCGGGCAGGTCGCCGAAGACGAGGAAGCCGAACAGGATGACCCACAGCAACTGGACATAGCCCAGCGGCGAGAGGAACGAGGCATTTTCCAGTTCCAGCGCGTTGATGAGCATGAGGTGGCCGAATCCGGCCACTACCCCGAGCAGGACCAGCAGGGGCACGTGGCGCCACTCGGGAGTTGTCCAGTAAAACGGCACGACCAGGGACATCAGCACGCTGCCGACGAGCGCGGTATAGAAAAGCGTGGTCAGCGGATGTTCGGTTTCGCTGAATTTGCGGGTCATGATCTGGTACTGGCTGTAGCAGAACGCGGAGGCTACCGGCAGGAGCGCAGGCCATTGCAGCAGGCCGCTGCCGGGCCGGATGATGAACAGCACGCCGAGGAAACCGGCAACCACCGCCAGCCAGCGGGAACGGCTCACCTCTTCGCGGAGCAGCCAGACCGCGAATATGGTGACCAGCAACGGGGAGATGAAACTGATCGCCTTGACTTCCGC
Organism: Burkholderiales bacterium; assembly: GCA_046590325.1. Taxonomy (GTDB): domain Bacteria; phylum Pseudomonadota; class Gammaproteobacteria; order Burkholderiales; family JACQAP01; genus JACQAP01. The sequence continues at coordinate 3,035 of JBKJUC010000099.1, forward strand.
CATAGGCAGGAAACTCAGCGCACCGAAATAGCAGGCCGTGGATCCCATCAACAGCGCGGCACGCGCCACCTGCCCTTTCGGCTGGTCGGTCCTCACCATCCGCATTCCCATGCGCGGTGCGATGAGCAACAGGGTCAGGACCAGGTGCACGGTGTAGCGGCACCAGACCAGCATCGGCACGGGATAGGACCGGCTCAGGTATTTGGCGGTGGTCTCGAGGATCGAGAAACAGAACACCATCACCATCATGAACAGCACGGCACGGGTGCTTCGCGGTAGTGCGCGGAAACGGGAAACGGAAGCAGTGATCAAGGCCGGCGCAGCGGAATCGGGTGCCGTGCATTCTACGCCTGCCAGGGTTTGTTGACGTAGCCAGGTTCAGGTTGCCGCGCGCCGGTCCGGCTCCGTGCGGCCTGCCTGCACAACAGGCAGCAGTTCCCCGCCGGCGATGATCCGGTTGGGCAAGCAGGACACGGCCTAAAAGCCGTATCATTGCACTCCCCGTCTCACCCGGGTCCCGGCATGGCCGGATAGTTCAGGAGCTAGCAGCAATGCGCATGGAAGTACACGTACACGGGACCATCCTGCTGCGGGCGGGCACCACCCCTACCCAGATCGAGGAAGCACTGCGTCCCTGGCTCGAATACATCGACGAGGACAACCTCGTCGATGCCAAGAGCGTCCATCCCGACGAACCGGGGATTCTGTTCGACAAGCGCCGCCGCGTGCTCGAAGTCTGCTGGACCGGGGACGTGGGCCGCAGCTTTCACCAGATTATTTCCGACGCTCTGGGCGCGCTCAATCCTTTTTCCGAAGAAGCTTCAGCGTTCGACGTCAGCTACTACCTCGAGGACGGCCAGGACGAGTTCAGCGTCGTCTTCGTCGGCCCAACACCCGATCTGATCCGGGAGGCCCAGCGGCATCGCATGATCGAGGATGTGCAGAATCTGCTGAGCCGGCAGTTCACGGAACCGGAAGTTGCCGAAGTCACGGCACTGGTCAACCAGTTGTTCGAGCGCAACTGGAAAGGCGCCGCGTCGGCGACGCAAACGGGCAGTTCGGCAGCGGAAATCGTGCCGATGCCGCCGGGAAGAAAGCATCTGCATTGAGGGCTGTGAAGGCCGTAAAGGCCGTGAATGTCGTGAATATCGTGAATGTCGTGCCCGACTTCGCTGGATACCGGGCTTCGCCCATAAATGTCGTGACTGCGTGACTGCCGTGACTGTCGTTGAAGCGTAACAACCCAGATCCTTACATCCGCGCCCGGGAAATCCCGGGCGCTTTTTTTGCAAGATTCCATGGCCGAACCGAAGAAATCCACTCTGATGCGCAGGCTGCCGGCGCTCAGGCTCGATGCACACGGCAATCGAAAAGTCGACTTGCGCGCGGTGGTGGCGCTAGCCATGCCGCTGTTCGTCAACAGCGGCATCCAGGCGCTGCTCAATCTCACCGACACCTGGTTCATCGGCCGGCTTTCCATCGACGCTACGGCGGCGATCGGCGCGACGTACTGGTTCATCATCGTCGCCATCCTGTTCTTCGGCGGAGCGGGCCTTGCCGTGCAGACTTTTGCTGCGCAGGCCTACGGTGCCGGCGACAACCGCGCGGCCGGGCGCGCGGTCTGGGGCGGCGTGTGGAGCATGATCATCGTGGCTCCCGCTTTCGTTGCCATCGCATTCTGCGGTCCGGTCCTGATTGGCTGGCTGCATCTCGAAGCACACGTCGCGCAGATGGCCGGCGAGTTCTGGTTTCCGCGCGCGCTCGGCAGCGTGTTTGCGGTCGGCATCTGGGGCCTGACCGGTTTCTTCAATGGCATCGGCCGCACGCGCGTGACGCTCATCGTCATGACGTTCGTCGCCGTGATCAACGCGCTCCTCAACCAGTTGTTCATTTTCCGGTTCGGCTGGGGTGTCGCCGGCGCGGGCTGGGCTACTACGGTAGCGCTTGCGGCCGGCAATATTCTGGCGCTGCTGCTGTTCTGCAGCCACGCGGTGGATCGCAATTTTCATTCGCGCGGGACCTGGCGCGAAGGCCGCACCGAATTTTCCCGGCTGTTGCGCGTGGGATTTCCCATCGGCCTGTTCCCGGCCATAGACGTCGCCGGACTCGCCGCGTTCCAGGCGATGCAGGTGAGCGCCGGCGCCATCGGCGGCGCGGCCACCCAGATCGTGATGATGCTGACGTCCCTGGCGTATCTGCCGACGATGGGCTTTGCGCTCGCCGGGACCACGCTGGTCGGGCAGAGCATCGGCGCCGGCGACAAGGACTGGGCGCATCGCACCGGCACCGCCACCATCGGCCTGGCTGTCGCCTACATGGGACTGGTGACCGTATTCCTCGCGCTGGTGGGCCCGTGGCTGGTGCCGCTGTTCGTCAACCCTGACGATCCCAATGCCGCAGCTGTGATCGCGATGGGCCGCACGCTGCTCTGGTTCGCAGCCGGCTACCAGTTGTTCGACGGCCTCAACCTGGGTGCGGGATTCTGCCTGCGCGGCGCCGGCGACATGCGCGTGCCGACCCTGGCGATCATCATCCTGTCGTGCTTCGGCTTCATTCCCTTCACCCACATGTTCACTTTCGCTGCAGGCCAGGGCTGGGTGGATTTCCTGCCGCAGTTCGGCTTCGGCGCTGTCGGCGGCTGGGCGGTGGCGCTGGTCTATACCTGCCTGCTGGGCAGCATGCTGTATCTGCGCTGGCGGTCGGGCGCTTGGCGTAAAATCAACATCGGCCAGGAATCACCAAACCAGGTATGACCACAGGCCGGCGCTCGGTGCCGGCAATCCAGAATGAGGCGCCGCCCGGGCGGACGCCGCACCGCAACGGAGGAACTTCATGCTTAACCCGAACCAACCGGCACCGGCCCGCCTCGCGGCCTCGCGCGCGGCCGCAGCGTTCCTGCTGGCGGCATCCGCCCTGTGCGTTCACGCCGCGGCACTGCCGGAAGTCGCGCCGGAAGAAGTCGGCATGTCCTCGAAGCGGCTGGCGCTGATCGACACTGCGATGAACAAGGCCGTGGACTCTGGCGAACTGCCGGGTGCCGTCGTCTTCATCGCGCGCGGCGGCAAGCTGGCCTACGCGAAGAGTTTCGGCTGGCAGGACAAGGAAAAGAAAATCCCGATGCGCACGGATTCCATCTTCCGGCTGTATTCCATGACCAAGCCCGTCGTCAGCGTCGCCGCGATGATCCTGGTGGAAGAAGGCAGAATCGGACTGCAGGAGCCGGTGTCGAAGTACATCCCCGAGTTCAAGGAAATGAAGGTCGGCGTCGAAAGCACCGATGCGGCCACCGGCAAGCCGGCGCTCACGCTGGTCGACGCGAAACGCCAGATCACCATCCAGGACCTGCTGCGCCATACCAGCGGCCTGACTTATGGCGTGCTGGGCCCGCCGACCGCCATCAGGAAGATGTACAACGACGCCGGCATTTTCTCGCAGAAATGGCTGCTCGCCGACTTCGCCAAAGCGATCGCAAAAATGCCGTTGATGTTCGAGCCGGGCAGCGGCTGGGAGTACGGCCATTCCAGCGACGTGCTGGGTCGCGTGGTGGAAGTTGCCTCCGGCCAGACTCTCGACGTTTTCTTCTCGGAGCGCATCTTCAAGCCGCTGGGCATGGTCGACACGGCTTTCCAGGTTCCGGCCGGCAAAGTCGATCGCGTGGCGCAGCCGATCCCCGATGTCTACACCGGAAAGACGCCGGAACTTCTCGACCTCACCACGCCGCAAACTTTCTTCGCGGGCGGCCACGGACTGGTTTCCACCGCCGCCGACTACCTGCGCTTCGCGCAAATGCTGGAGAACGGCGGCCAGCTCGACGGTGTGCGCATCCTCGGCCGCAAGACGGTCGACAACATGAGCGCCAATCACGTCAACGACCGCATCAACAAGGGCCCCGCCTGGCTGCCGGGTCACGGCTATGGATTCGGGTTGGGTTTTGCGACGCGGCTGGAAACAGGCCAGTCGGAATGGCCGGGCTCTCCCGGCGAGTACTTCTGGGCGGGATTCGCCGGCACCTACTTCTGGGTCGATCCGCAGGAAGAACTGGTTCCGGTGTTCCTCTCGCAGGAGCCGGTGCGCCGCCAGTACTACCGGATCCAGATGCGCAACCTGGTTTACCAGGCGATCCTCGAATAGCCGGCGGCGCGACGTGCGGACGACGACACAGGTACGCTGGGGATTGTCGCTGCTGTGCGCAGCGGCGATCCTGATCGCAGCGGCCAGCGCAAGCGCGCAGACCGATCCCGGCCGCGCCTTCCTGCTGGTCGCGCATCCGCAGCTTGCGGATCCGAACTTCGCCGGCACCGTCGTCCTTGCGGTTCGCGTCGATGAAGGCGGTCCGCTCGGCGTCATCCTTAACCGCCCCACCACCACCGCGCTCAGTTCGGTTTATCCCGACCGCGCCGATGCCGCCGGCCGCAATGACCTGGTCTTCTTCGGCGGGCCGGTGCAGCCGGATGCGTTGTTGTTCGCGTTCCGTTCCGCCACGAAACCGCCGCAAGGCATGCTGGTCGTGGAAGACATTTACCTCAGCGGCTACAGCCGCGTGCTTGACGAGTTGCTCAAACATCCCGAGAACGCGGCCGAGCAGCGTTTCTTCGTCGGCTATTCGGGATGGACGCAGGGCCAGCTGGAAGCGGAGATCGACGAAGGCGGCTGGTACCTGCTGCCGCTCGACACCGGCGCCATTTTCCGCATGAATCCGCGAACCATGTATGACGACCTTCTCAAGCGCGCCCTTGTGCCGCGCATCGAGGCTCGCCTGGGCGATGAACGGCTGGCGCCGCCGGTGCCCGCGAACTGAGCCCTTGACGCATGGTGACTCCGCCCTTTCCCCGGATCGTGCCGATGGGCGACCGCGCCCTGGTCATTGAATTCGGCGATTGCGCGGACCCCGTACTGAGTTCGCACATTGCCGCCCTCGCGCAACGCCTGCGCACGTCTCCACCAGCCGGCGTACTCGACATCGTCCCCACCTATACGACGCTGGCACTGCATTACGATCCGGCCCAGGTGGAAGACGGCGATTCCCCCTATGACGCGCTGGCCGGACAGGTCGAAGCCTGGTTGCGCGCGGAACCTCCGGAGAGCACGGTGCAAGGCCGCTCGATCGAAATACCGGTGTGCTACGGCGGCGAGTTCGGCGAAGACCTGGAAGCTCTCGCCGATCGTCATGGCCTGCGGCAGGAAGATGTGGTGCGCCTGCACAGCGAAACCCGGTATCACGTCCACATGCTCGGATTCGTCCCCGGCTTCGCCTATCTCGGTGGGCTGGATGCGCAGCTGGCGACGCCCCGCCGCGACAGTCCGCGGCCGAAAGTGCCCGCCGGCAGCGTGGCCATCGGCGGTACGCAGACCGGCATCTTCCCCCTCGAAACGCCCGGCGGCTGGCATCTAATCGGGCGCACGCCACTGCGGCTGTTCACCCCCGGAGCCGAACCGCCCTGCCTGCTCAATGCCGGCGACAGCGTACGGTTCGCGCCGATCAGCGCCGCGCGTTTCGCCAGCCTGGCGCGCGAGCACGCATGAACATCGCCGTCCTCAAGCCGGGGATGCATTCCCTGCTGCAGGACGCGGGCCGCTACGGCTACCAGCATTCCGGCGTGCCCGTCTCCGGCGCCATGGACCTGTTCTCCCATCGTGTCGCCAACATCGTTGCCGGCAATCACGGCGACGCCGCAACGCTGGAAATCACGCTGCAGGGACCGCGCCTGGAATTCGCGGACGACGCCCTGCTCGCCATCTGCGGCGCAGACCTTTCGCCCACGATCGGCTCCGAACCGTTTCCCGAGGGCAAGGCCGTGCGCGTGCGCGCGGGCAGCGTGCTCGAGTTCGGCGCCTGCCGCGCCGGCTGCCGGGCCTATCTCGCCATAAATGGCGGTTTCGACGTCCCCCAGATCATGGGCAGCCGCAGCACCTACGAAACGGCGCGCATCGGCGGGCTCCAGGGCCGGGCGCTGGTCAAGGGCGACATCCTGCGCGCGGGCGCGCAGCAGCCGGGCCTCTATCCCGGCCTCGACCGCGAGTTTTCGCAGGCGCGCCGCCTGTTTGCCTTCCCGAAATGGTCAGTCAACCAGCACATCGAAAAACTCGGCCGCGCGCCGCAGATCGTGCGCATCATTCCCGGCCGCCATTGGGATGCCTTTGCCGCAGAAGCCCGATCCCTGCTGACGGGAAGCCCCTTCCGCATCGCTCCCGACTCGAACCGCATGGGGTTCCGCCTGGACGGGCCGGCCATCCTGCTGGAACAACCGCTGGAACTGCTGTCCGAAGCGGTAAGCTTTGGCACAATTCAGGTTCCCCCGGGCGGAAAACCGATCGTGCTGATGGCGGACAGGCAGACCACCGGCGGGTATCCGAGGATCGCCGAAGCGGCCAGCGTGGATTTGCACCTGCTGGCGCAACTCAAGCCGGGCGACAGCCTGCGCTTCGAGTTGGTGTCGCTGGCGCAGGCCCAGGCCCTTTACCTGTGCAGGGAACAGGAAATGGTGGCGATCCGCGAAGCCGTCGAACAGCACATGAGCCTATGACAGCCGATCCGACAAAGCGCAGCCTCGATCTGAATTGCGACATGGGCGAAAGCTACGGCCCTTGGTCCGCGGGCAATGACGCCGCGCTGCTCGACTACGTGACATCCGCCAACATCGCCTGCGGCTTCCACGCCGGAGACCCCGGCACCATGCACAAGACCGTGCGGCTCGCCATCGACAAGCGAGTTGCCGTCGGCGCCCATCCCTCGCTGCCGGACCTGCAGGGCTTCGGCAGGCGGACGATGAGCATCACCCCCGACGAAGCCTATGACCTGATCGTCTACCAGGTCGGCGCACTGGCCGCATTCGCGCGCGCACTTGGCGGCAAGCTCTCCCACGTCAAGCCGCACGGCGCGCTGTACAACATGGCCGCGATGGACCGGAAGCTGGCGAATGCGATCGCCGAAGCGGTGAAGGACTCGGATCGAAACCTGATTCTGTTCGGACTGGCGTTCAGCGAACTCGTGCGCGCCGGCGAGGAAGTGGGATTGACCGTTGCGAACGAAGTCTTCGCCGATCGCACCTATCAGGCCGATGGCAGCCTGACGCCACGCAGCCAGCCCAACGCGCTGATCAAGGACGTGAATGCCTCGATCGAGCATGTGCGGCGCATGGTCGAGGACGGCAAGGTAAAAAGCCTGCAGGGCACCGACGTCCCGGTGCGCGCCGATACGCTGTGCATTCATGGCGACGAACCCACCGCGCTCGAATTCGTGCAGAAAATCCGCAAGGCACTGACTGACGACGGCATACGGCTCGCGCCTGTAACCCGCTAGGGATGTTCACCCCTACCGCAATTCAGCCACAGAGGACACAGAGGCCACAGAGAAAGGCGCCACCATCCGGATATGCAGGTTCATGGACATGAAACTCACACGATGGCGGTGACTGTCACGCGAGAACACCACTGTCGTTTTCTCTCTGTGTCCTCTGTGACCTCTGTGGCAAATACGTTTTTTGATTGCGAACAACAATAACGGGGAGCAAAAGATGCAGGACAAACTGTTTTCGGTCGAGGGGCAAGTGGTGCTGGTTCCGGGTGGCAGTCGTGGAATCGGCCGCGCGCTGGCCGAAGGTTTCGCCGAGCGCGATGCGCAGGTGATCATCGCCGGCCGCGAAGCCGGCACCATTGCCCAGACCGCGAAGGAGATTTCGAAAGGCAAACTTGTCGTCGTCGCGGAAGTCTGCGACGTATCGAAACCCGAGGACGTGACGAAGCTTGTTGACGGCGTGGTTGCCAGGTTCGGCCGCATCGACACCCTGGTCAGCGTGGCCGGCGTCAACAAACGAATGAAGGCCGAGAACTACACAATGGAAGAATACGACTGGATCGTTGACATCAATCTGCGCGGCGCCTTTGCCGTCGCCCAGGCTGCCGGCCGGCACATGATCGCGCGCAAGGGCGGCGCCATCATCAATATCGATTCCCTCAACACCTACGCGCCGCTGGCGGGCGTCACGCCCTACGCGATGAGCAAGGCCGGCGTGCTGATGATGACGCGATCGCTCGCCAACGAATGGGGCAAGCATGGTGTGCGCGTGAATTCGATCGCGCCGGGATTTTTCCCCACTGCCCTCTCGGGCAAACTGTGGGCACAGGAAAAGATGAGCGCATGGGCGATTGGCAACACGCCATTGGGCAAGCTCGGCGAGGTCCGGGAACTGGTCGGGGCCGCGATCTACCTCGCCTCCGCCGCCTCGGCATTCGTGACCGGCCAGACGATACGTGTCGACGGTGGATTCACGGCTGGAATCAACTGGCCGATCGATCTCTGACGGGAACTCCGGGCGATCGCGTTCGCCCCTGGTCGGCAGCAGGCCTTCGGTGTTCCACAATGAAGAAGTTCAGGCGCGCAGCCAGATGCCGGCTGCGCGTCCGCGTTCCCTTCGAGACCGGCCCGGCTCTATCAGCGCAGCCTGTCGTCGAAACCAGACAGGAACCTGCGGCGACTTCCGGCGCGCGCCGCTGAACGATCCGATGTAGACTTCCCCGGACTCATCATCCCAAGGTCCGACATGCTTCGATCCCTGCTCGCCCTCCTGCTCCTCGCATGCAGCTTCGCGGTGCACGCGCAGGAGAGGATGCTTTACGTGGAGTATCGCGTCCTGTCCCCGCAATTGCCTCCATTGAGTGCCGAAAGCCAGCCCCGCAAGCTGTGGCTCGTCGGCAACAAATACATGCGCTTCGAGGATGTCCCCAATCCGGAAACCAGCATTCATGGCCTGATCATTGTCGCGGAACCGGAAATCTGGATAATCGACCGCAAGACCAACCGGGGACGGCGAAGCGTCGACCCCGGGCCAAGCTACGCGGTTCATTTTCCCATGCTCGCGACCGAAACCTCCGCACGCCTGCGGCAGCTCGAGTTCGGCGGCGAACTGGCGTTTTTCCAGGAGAATGGCGCGAGAGAGCGGGCTCCCCAGGTCGTGGACGGCGTCAACTGCAGCGTCCTGGCCGTGCAGGTGGACGAGCGCGAGCTGCTGCTGTATCGGAGGAAGGACGGCAGACCTTTCCAGATCACGGTGAAAGCTGATTCGGGCGAATATTCCGTGCGCATCCTCAGGTACGAACCTGGTTCGGAAGCCGATTTGAGCCTTTTCAAGCCGCCCGTGGGCGTCAAGTTCGACCAGCCTTAACCTCGGGCTGACAATTGGCGGGCCCCGCGCATTTGCAAGCATTCCGTATTGCAATCGGTCGGTACACCATGGGCCCGGTACACTGGGCCGTGATCATGCACAACCGATCACGCACAACCCATCATGCACAGCCGATCAGGCACAACCAGAGGGCCGGATGAAGCGCGCGCTTGTCGTATTTCTGATGTTATGGCTGGGAACGGGAGTCGCCCGGGCGCAATTC